>NZ_JACJEZ010000029.1:0-67034 GCF_014164365.1 Pseudoalteromonas sp. SG43-6 | reverse complement strand
TAGGAAAAACAATAGTGCCTTATCACAGTTTTGCATAAATGTAACCGCAATATGATGATTTTTAAGAGTAGTGCAACCAAACTTACTGAATGAGTACTTTGAGCGCGATGCAGATGGCCACTCTAGCGCGTTTCTGGACAAAAACGTTTCAGAGCCGAATGACGGCTCTGTGCCAACTGCTGCCATTCAACAATAACTTAACAACATAAATTCAATTGTGTGAACGGACGTTAAACTAATTTTTGGAAAGAAATGTTTTAGTACAAGCGCTTCAATGTCTAAAATACCAATAGCAAACCTAATGGACATTACTCAAATCAACCAAGCTTAATATTGTGCTAAGTCCGATACGACTCAGCACACAGAACTAAAAATGTTGAATACAAAACTAAAAGCTGGAGAAGAGATATAACTCCTTACCTCAAAGGTATATCACGAGGTAAAGCGATACCTTCTTGATGTTCCTTTTTCATCTCTGAATCTAAATTGATTGCCAATGATAGATACATTATGGAGTTTCTGACTAACTTTATTAATGAAAATAGTCGAACTTCAAGGTCATCAACCGTTATATGAAGTGTATGAGAAGAA
This sequence comes from Pseudoalteromonas sp. SG43-6, assembly GCF_014164365.1. Classification (NCBI taxonomy): domain Bacteria; kingdom Pseudomonadati; phylum Pseudomonadota; class Gammaproteobacteria; order Alteromonadales; family Pseudoalteromonadaceae; genus Pseudoalteromonas; species Pseudoalteromonas sp. SG43-6. The sequence continues at coordinate 66,443 of NZ_JACJEZ010000029.1, read as the reverse complement.
AGCTTTTGTTTTTCATATCGTTGAGAGTTTAAGCCCGCAAGTTCATCTTCAAGCTTTTTTTGCCTAGCCCTATTTTTTTGTTCTAAATCCTTGGTTTTCGACCTTCGAGCGTTTGCAATTTTCTGGTTTGTTTCGTCTAACTTGGTTTCCAGTTCTGAATAACCACTATTGAAGCGCTCAGTTGATAGTTTATTTACGATATCGAAGTTAGTTATCAAGTGGTATGACTCTGTGTCAACAACAACCAAAGAGCGATGTTCCATAGCGTTTCTAATTTCGCTAAATTTTTCAGCACTCGGATTAATCCATTTTGAGACTGATTCAAACCCTTTTACATCTCTCAATTCTTGTAGGATAAAGAAAAGAGCATTGATGAAGTGGTTTTGACCACCTTCCAACTTCTCGTTTGGCTTCCAACTTTTACCATTGAGCTTTTGGAATAGCTTATCAATGTAGATCTTATTGTCTTTTGATATGTCATTCAGATCAAAGAAGCGGTGAATGAAATAAGCAATTTTATCGAAAAGGGAATATAGGATTTTGAATGCAGATTTCAAATGACTGACTTTCAAATTATCAATCGCACCACAGCGAGTATCTACGTGCTGAAAGGTCTTGTTAAAGTAATGAATTTCATCATTTTCAATAGACATTGCTTGATACATTAAGTATCTCGCATAACAGTAATCATTTTTAATCTCATCGTAGTTTCCGTGATAAGTCAGTTCATCAGTTTCACTGAGTAAATCATTGAAGCGTTGAGTAAACGAAGATAAACCAAGTACATCTTGATAAACTATCTCAGACTTACACACATCATTTAAATCGTTGATAAACAGCCGATTATCAGCACACCATGATAAGTATTTCTTCTGTCTGTCAGATTCAAATTGCTCTTTAAATTCATCAAAATAGTTAAATGAATCATCTTCATAATTTTCGTGATACCAGCTTCTAAAATGATGAAGCCGTCCACCCTCATCAATCGGGATACGCTGTTCTGGTTCAAGCAACTCCTCAAAAGGTTTGAGTTCTTCTAACAGTTTCGCAGCAGTATAGTAATGATATTCTCTATGTCCTGAGTCATAGATAGAATCTGCTATAAACAGTTCATTTCGAGCCTTTGCAACGTAGGCAACTGGATTATTGTCTAATCGTATTGCTTCATCATAAAGTTCAATACAACATAATGCTCGCCCTTGTGAAGAAAGGTGATTGGCTAAGTTTGTACAGATCATTGATTTTAACCTTATGGTATTAGGTGAAGCCTCAACGCTGTTTATCACTGCTAATGCTTTTCGATAGCAAACAGCTACTTTTACCATCTCTTGTGAGTACCACTTGGACGTTCGAGGGTGATATAAGGCAGAATAACAATTAGCCAATGCGTAATAGTATTGAGCTTCATAAAGTGCTGAATCGAACTGGTACTCATGTGCTTCGTGCTCATCTACGTAGACTTGCAGTTTTACTAAATCACCTGATAGCAGCAGGTCATCTGCTTTTAGTGAAAACTCTACCAACTGTTCATACTTCATCCTAAACCCTTACCTATAAATATCAGCTCTCATATTGCACCTTAACTTAATGAATTTCATCTTAAATATTCAATAATCCGTCCAACTTTTCATTCTTGTCTTTTGGTATATAAAGTAAATAAAACATAGCTTTACCTATTCTAAATGCACTAATAACATATAAATATTCTAAGGTTGAACAACTAAGCAGTGTGCAACGATACAAAAACTTACCACTGCACTTAAGGCTCTTTATAGATTTCTTAATGGAATTTACTGAAACATAAACTGGATACTTCACTTTGGCTCGAAGTTTAACGTTGCTAACACGCAGTGGGGCAAAGGCAGCATAAGAACACTGCCTGCGTTAAATCAACAATCGGTTTCTCTCGATATTTTAATGGCGTCTTCAATCTCTATTCCCAAATATCTGATGGTGTTATCAATTTTTGTATGACCAAGTAGTAACTGAACGGCACGTATATTTTTGGTTCGAGCATAAACCAAAGTCGCTTTGGTTCTTCGCATTGAGTGAGTTCCATAAAGGTCAGAATCAAGTCCTAATTGCTCAGCCCAGCTCCTGATGATAGACCTGTAATATGAATAGCTTATTGGTTGATTAGAGCGACGTATACTCCGAAACAAATAATCACTGGGTTGCAATTTAACTTCTTGAATCCAATGGATAATACTTTGTTGTGTTCTCGGAGTTATCTCAAATTGAACTTCGATCCCAGTTTTCTTCTGCGTTAATTGAACCCTTTCAAATACTTGATCGAGAGTAGTGACGTCTCGAACTTTTCAAGAGAGTAAGTCACATGATCTTAGCTTGCTATCTATAGCCAAATTAAGTAAAGCTAATTGCATCAAGTGGTTTTGAATTTCAATTCGAGTGCGAATACGCCAAATCTCTTCAAGCTTGAAAGGGCGTTTCACACCAGTAGCATTGTGGTTTAGTTCTGGTTTCATAGTGACCTCCTATTTAAAAGTCACTATGAGGATAGTGGATGTATTACTGATTAGGATTTGGACACTTCCGATTTACCAAGCTTTGAAGGTTATGAGTATCCGAATAACTTTTCTATTCTAAACTACAGGAATTACTTGATCAATTACGTATTCCACTATACTAACCATATCTACATGATATTATATAATAAATACTGATTATCATCTGGGTGTATTACTTATGTCTATAGCTTTGACTGGTCAAATTAAATACGATTTTCAAGATCTAGTGTGTGTCCACTATATCCTAAAGTTCTACGATAAGAATGGTACAAAATTTTTTGTTGAGCCAGAGGGAGGAGAAGATGCAGAGTTATATTTCCTTGATGATACTGGTCAATCAAACAAATTTGAAATTCAGGTGAAAGGCTCTGAAGAACCTGTTAATCAAGAAAAAGTTGCTGAATGCCTTGGGCATTTCCCTGCTTACGGTGATAATAATTTTTTACTTGAACGCCTTCTTCTAAACAAAAACTCTCGCGCTGTGTTAGTTATGTCTGGTAGAGCAACCGATTCATTGCAAAAATACCTTCCTAAAGGCGACTGGCAGGGAGGCATACATAAAACGACACATTTCAATCAGCAAGATGCTCAATTAGTTTTAAATGCAGTTAGAGAATATGCTTATTCATTACCTGAAACTCGTAAAAATAATGCTCGTAGAAGCCATATCGTTCAGTTCTTTGAATCAGTAAGTATCAACGATATAAAAGAATCTCTTTCTCGGTTGATTATTATAGACAATACAAGCAAAGATAATCTTACAGATAGCTGCCGAAGGATATTGAGGAACAACTTTCAGGTACCAGATGATATGTTTAATCATATCATCAATGGTCTATCAACCATTATAAAGGATGGCAAATTATCTCAAAAAGACACAATTGCTCCCTTCTTGCAATATCTAAATGAAAATCCTGCTCTATCCATTCGTCCTAAAAATTATATTCAAAGAGATCAAGAAGGTGTTTGGGTAGAGCAGTTAAAAACACATGATTGCCTACTACTATCAGGAAGACCTAGGGTTGGGAAAAGTAATAGCGCTAAATGGATAGCTTCAGAATTTCAATGTATAGGTTATTCCGTATTGTTGACTCAGCACGTTGATGAAGCAGAGCGTTTTCTACTTGATCCAGTACATACTCCTAGATTAGTTGTCCTTGATGATCCATTGGGTGGAATACATCCTGTGAATAAGCAAAATGAAAGTCTTGGACTATTGAAGAGACTCATCACTAACTTACGCCCAAATAGGAAATTAATTGTTGCTCAAGGACAAGAACGATTATTAGAGATTACTGAGACCGAAATACTTGCGGACGCTAGTATTGTAGGGAAAGATTGGATAGACCTTTCTGATGTAACAGTTGATCTCCTTCTTAATCATTGGGATTCTTTGAGAAGAGAGTTTTCTATTTCAAATAATATTTTCAACATGGTGTACAACTCGTTAAAAAAAGAAAAGATAAATATTGAACTAGGATGTTTAACTTATTTGGCTGCTGAGCATGGAAAGATTAAAGACAGTTCAAATATCGATCAAGTTTTGGGCTTTGCTCGAAAAAATGCTGTTGATTTGGGCAAGGCCCTTAGTGAAGAAGGGTGTAAAAATATATTAATGGGTCTAGCAATAACTAGCAGTAATCTAGAGCCTGTCAATGAAAAGGATCTTGCTTATTCGTTAACAAATAGTGAGCCAAACTTTCATGGTTACTCGCATATATCTTCAACTTACTCCTCTTTTGGTAAAACAAAGGATAGTGAAACTCACGTTTTCCCCAAATACCAGCATAACCCAGAACTTTCACAAGATGATTCAGATAGTCTTGATTTATTAGAGTTACGTTGTATGGTTGAATTTAATGATTATGACCAAGCTACTTTTTCTCATCCGTTCTATCGCTCTGCTGCTGAGTCACTATTCAATATTAGTACTCGAAGGGCATTCCCTAGGATAGAGCAGATTTTAAAAAACGGCATTTTTTGTCTATCTCCATCAACAGCTAGGGCAAGCGCCAGAAACCTCAACTGGATTTACGAACGGGTAAAAAAAGACACCGATAAAGTTAAAATATTTGAACTTGCCAAACGTGGCCTAGACTCTAGTTATCCATCGGTGCGAGATATCTGTTTTGAGTTCTTGATTGATAATATGTTTAGCTTTCCAAATGAATGTGAGAATGAGCAAAGTAAATGGATTTATAAAGTTAATGGAAAAAATCTAGATATTTTGGAGTGGCTAGATGGACAGCCATGGTATCCAATGGGTGAAAGCGTTAGCCTAGAATCCTCTTGGTTGAGTACTTGCAACAAAGATAAAGTTTTAAAAATACTGTCTGACATTCATAATGATGCTGCAATAGTTATTACTCCCAAAGATGCATATGATGTACTAACTTACTTAGAAGACAAACCCGAAAAGTTAACTCATAGCGCTATATCTCGAATATTAAGTATTAACGAAGGTTTGATTCGTGCACTTGCTGTAAAAACCTGGCTTAAAATAAACCGAGAAAATGATTGTCAAATACTTGCCCGTATTTTTAGAGATAGACATCCCGCAGTAGCTGAATCAATATTCAAATCTACAATGCGATCTTGGAACCAATTTAACTTTGAGCGACAGAAGTACTTATGTACTGAGTTAGTAAAATTAGCAGACCAACCTGTGTTAGCAAATGCGATTATCGATGATCTTGTAGTGTTCGAACGTCCCCATAAGATGGGAGAAAATCCTCCATGGGAAGTGTTTGCTCAACTTTTACCAATCGCATTATCATCCCTTCCACCTAAAGTTAAGTTAAATTTTGGACGTCTAGATTGTGTAGTAAATGAAGCTATCAGAATATTAGACTTAGAGTATACCATTCCTATTATTGATAGCTGGATAACGCTACTTGAAAAGCTTTCGGTCAAATCGCTCCCAGACGATTATGCTCTTGCAGTTACAGATACACTGATAAAGATAACTAAATCGAACGATGAAGCTAGAGGAGGACTCATCAGCCGATTATTATCCTTAAATGGGACCGGATGTATTGTACGCGTTATTTCTGATCTAATGTATGATTGGGCTGTTTTAACCAATGAAGAAAAAGAACTTGTTATCGAAAGTCTATGCACGGACAGCGAAGACAAGTATTGGCGACAAGCGGCTGTTTTAACTTCACATAGAGCCCCTTATGAGCTTTTAAAATTAATCATTCCTAATTGGCGTTGTCAAACTTCAGACATGTTGCAAGCTGAGGATATTTTAGATTTACCTCATAAACTTCTATCATCAGCGGTCCAAATGTACATTGGAGAGCCGCAACCATTGTGGTGGATTGGAACCCATCACAGAGAAAAGGACGTTTGGCCGAAGGTCATCGAGTTGATTGCACAAGAGCCTTCACACCCACTTTTTAAACAGGCTTTTAATCAATTATTATCGCATGGAGCTTGTACAGAACTATGCTCAGTTATTAATAAGTGGGGTGCGAGTCACTCAGATGTATTATTTGAACTAATGTTTCAATATAAGCTTGATACAAGTGGGGAATTTATGCCCGAAGTTTGGGAAGCTTTATTCCAAACGGCTTCAAGTGAGACGTGCTCAAAATGGATAGAGCAAATGGCATCACACTCATTGACTATTTTAGATTCATTATATGAGGCTAAAGGATGGGTGCCGAAAAACTTCTTAAATGAGTTTTATTCTTACTTTATAAATGACGAATTGATAATGAAAACTCTCCTTCAATTTTCTCGGATAAAAGATGAAGCATCGGAATGCTTTACTAAAGACAATCTACATTTAATTACGACTATTATAACGGAATTATTCGTCAAAAATCCGCCATTACACTATGACACATGTGACTTTGCAAAAAGAATATTTGATAAGCTGGGATGTTCATCTCAGGAGGCTCAGTTTATTCAGAAAAGGCGTGATGAGTTAATGGAAGAGTTAAAAGCATACAGCATTGACAGTAAACCAGAAAAAATAACAGATTGGGTTTTTTAAGTGATATTTCAATTTAAAACACTCCCCAGCACATAATCATTAGATAAAGTAAGGAAAAATAAGTGTTACGAATTGTTTAGGGCTATAGCCCTAAATTATTTCGGGGCAGAAACGATTTACGCTTGAAGGTACGTTTTTGGCACTTTTCTACCTATCAAAAATAGAGCTATTCGTCATTTTCACTGGCTTTTATTCGATGGCTCAGATAACCACCAAACAACACCCTGCTCTTTTCGTTAAAACTTGTTGCTGCTTGTAATTGTTTTCGCATTATCCACCATTAGATCACGCTTATTGTCCAAAGGGTTACGCTGTCGAAATGGTCTATGTGATACCGTACTGGTTTTGTTCTTTGTCGCGCTCTGCTGCGAAGGTGCATTAAAATAAGCTCAAGCTATCTTAACTTTATACCAATCGTGTTAAGTTACTGACCATTTATAGCGACAGATAAATACAGTGATAACAAGGCGTAAATTTTGACATGTAGTTGTTCTACTTGAAAAAATTATAACGCAGTTAGCGCTTTAGTTAGCTCGCTAGAATGGTTAAATATTTAAGTCGATTGGTATTACACCTTGCCTACTAACAAGCTGAGTTTGTGCAGCATTTGGACCAGCTATAATAGCAAGAAATGCAAATTGCCTTATAAAGATTAACTCTGAACCAATTTATCCAATATGTAAAAGTTACTCTTGATGCTCAAACTGACCGCGATATACTTCAAATACTTTTAAAACCGTATGTTGCGCTTTACTAAGGCCATCAAACCAAGCATCAAAAATTTCATCATCGTCTTGATCACTTAATGCCAAATACTGTGCAAGCAATTCAACAATGTCATTATGGGTGCAGCTTAATGGGTCTATTTGTTGTGCTAGGACACTATGATCACGACTACGTAATGTCTCCATGACGCCCTGATCTATTTCCTGACTTTGTTCACTACCATGCTGTTGTTGGGCTGAACCACTCATAATAATCTGACTCCTATTCTTGATTACTTATTATTTATAACAGGCTAATTCCCAATAGCTAGTTTTTTTAAATCAACTGCTGATTTTTTAACTTGTTTGTGTGAATAAACATCAAATTAGCTACTTTACCAACAACTCAAAAATAGTATTTGCAAAGAATTCTTATTTACTATAAATTATAGTGATAATATCACATAACATTAATTTCCAGTAAAAGGCTATTTATGAAACCTAATATTCACCCTGATTACCAAACGGTTGCTTTTCATGACACGGCCGCCGATAGCTACTTTATTATTGGTTCAACAATTAAAACTGATCGAACCGTTGAGTTAGATGGCAAAACATACCCTTACGTACCTATTGATGTATCAAGTGACTCACATCCATTTTATACTGGTAAGCAAAAATCTGTTGCAACAGATGGTCGAGTTGCTGCGTTTAATCGCCGCTTTAAAAACTTAGGGAGCAAATAATCATGAAAGTCTTGAGTTCATTGAAAAGTGCTAAAAACCGCCCGGGATGTCAAATTGTTAAACGCAAAGGACGCGTTTTTGTGATCTGTAAAGACAATCCACGCTTTAAAGCAGTGCAAGGTATGAAAAAGAAAGGAAGAAAATAAACAACTATCATAGACTGTACACCTTGATATAGGCGTACAGTCTTTAAGGCTAAACTTAAATACAATCTAACACTACTTACCGAACAACAGCTCCCAAAACCCTGGTGGCTCATGCAGTTTATGGTATTGCTTACGGAGCCCATCAATGGCTTTTAACGGTCCTTTGGCTGCTTCGAGTCCTTGCTCATTCGCTAATTTTTTTGCAAGTTCAGCTTTTGCGATCACTTTATCTAAACCTTGCAGTGACTGCTCAGCCTCTTTGTGAAAAGTGGCTGTTTTACTTCGCTTAACCAATATCATAAATTCATCGATCGCGGTATTAAACTCCTGTAGTTGTGTTGCTTCAACAGTATGCTTGAACGCAAGCCCCATATTCTTCATGTTGGCTTCAAGATCTAAATCGTCGTTAGCAAATAAACTCGGAACAAACAGCAGTGCCACAAGACACAGAAATACTTTCATAATAATCCTAACAGTTACAACTCAAAAAAGATGAAAAATCATTATACACTCCAGCAGCTATGAATATAACCTTACTCTAAGTGTGGTGAAAATTAATTTTGTGTTAGAATTCGTTTTTGTTGATGAGATGTGTTTTGGGTTTAGAGCGAATGCGAAGATTAAAAAAACAATTTCTGATTTTCTTGTTGTGTTTAATAATTAGCCCTTCTAGCTTTGCCAAATTAAACATTACCTTTGTAAATCCCGGGTTTGCAGATTCATCTGATGAAATAAATACAACCGGTAACTTTTGGTTCAAAGTATCTAAGATTATGCTAAATGCGGCGGATGACTTAGATATAAACTTGCACATAAAATACGCGAATCGTAATCATATTTTGATGAAAGAGCTTATCAGGCAGGCAATTAAAGACAAGCCTGACTATTTAGTTGTGGTAGATGAAAAAAGCGTTGTCAGTAAATACTTAGCAAAATTAAATACCAGAAATATCCCTATTTATTTTTTATATAGCCGACCTGCTATCGGAAAATTTATATCATTAAAACGAGCTGGCGTTAATATTATTGGCAGCGTCATACCGGATAATTATGCTGCAGGAAAAGTGCTTGCACAACAGTTACTTATTAAACACTCAACAACATCGACTCAACCTGCTAATATACTCGCCCTTATTGGCGATTATACAACGCCTGCATCGGTAGAACGTGTTGCAGGCCTAACTGAATTTGTTGAGCAACATGAAGATGTTAACTTTATTGGAAAAGAGGTTGCCAATTGGTCTGAACAGGAAAGCTATATAAAAACGTTAGCGTTTATGGAGTTTGCTCCTGAGATCAATATTATTTGGTGCGCAAATGATGCTATAGGATTTGGTGCAAAACGGGCATTACAAGCGCTCAATAGTGCACATAAGGTAGTTGTTGGTGGGATGAATTGGGATTCTGTGCCACAAGGTATCGAAGCATTAGACATAACATTGGGTGGTCATGTGCTATTAGGTGCCTATGCACTTATTAATATAGTTGATCATCATAATGAAAATACTCGAGTTCCCCTAAATCATTCATATTTATCCATATTCAGTAACCTTACTACTGAAACCATACCTCTTGTAAAGCACATAAATGAAACTGATTTAGCCGACATTGATTTTGCTCAATTTAGTAAAACTGTAAAGGGGATTTACAGCCCTTTACAGTAACTCTGCCGTTTTCCAGTAAAATAGCTAACTATTGTCGATTCGATAGCCATAGCGGCTGATAAGGCGCAAGTTCAATACTTTGTTGCCCCTGCTCTATTGCCTGAGCAGAAATAAGTTCAAACCACTGCTCAGTATCAATTAAGTTCAGATCAGCTAATAGCAGAGTCTGAGGCTCATCGCTAATGTTATAAACACAAAAAACACTTTGCCTACGGTCTATACTTTGACGCCAAAAACCAAATAAAGCACCGGTTAAATGTAAGGTAAATTGCGTCGCATTAGGGTGAAAAGCATCTTGCTGCTTACGAATAGCCAGTAAATTATTGATTTGAGTAAACACGTGATAATGATGACTTGATTGATCGGCAAGCTTTTCAAGTAGTGCCGACTCTTGCCAACGATGACGGTTAATACAGCGGTTATGCTGGCTATTTTCAAAGCGTTCATAATCATTGGTGGTACCAAGTAAACTATGAATATAAAGCCCAGGAATGCCTTCGAGGGCAAACATAATAGCATGAGCACAGGTAAAACGTTGTAAGCCCCACTTATCCACGCCTTTATGAGTGCCTTGTAAGGCATCAAATAACGCAATATTAAGTTCATAGGGTGAGCTGGTGCCATTATTCGCTGTGCGCATTGACACCTTTGCGCCAAAGCGACTAACCGTATTGACCATTTGCCCTAGTTCATCCTCGTCAAGCAACCCTTCGACAGGACGTAAGCCAATTCCATCGTGAGAAGCTATAAAATTAAAGTAGGCAGTACCATTTTGCGCTGGCGGCATGCTCATCATCCAATGTTTGAGCGCTTTACTGTCACCACTGAGCAAGGTATGTAATAACAAAGGCGGCAATGAAAAGTTATAAATACAATGTGCCTCATTGGCATTACCAAAGTAAGATAAATTTTCACGATTAGGAATGTTTGTTTCAGTGATTATAACTGCACTTGGCTCCACATGCTCTATTAGCGTTCGCAGTAATCTGATCACTTCATGTGTTTGCGGTAAATTAATGCAAGAAGTATTAAGTTCTTTCCATAAAAAAGCCACAGCATCAAGGCGAAATATCTTTATACCATTATCCAAGTAATGGCGAATAATACCTACAAATTCATTAAGCACTAATGGATTAGCAAAATCTAAGTCAACTTGATCTGGGCTAAATGTGCACCAAACATGGCGCTCCCCTAGTGCCGTTTGCACTGTATTAAGTAGCGGTGATGTTCTTGGTCGCACAACGTCAGATAGATCGTCATTTAAGCTAGCTGTTTTAAAGTAGCTTAACCCCGGCTCTTTGCCCTGAATAAAGTTTTCAAACCAACGACTGCGACTAGAGCAGTGGTTGATCACTAAATCAGCCATTAGCTTTACATCTTGAGCTATTCCTTGAATATCATCCCAACTACCAAGAGATTCATTCACTTGTACATAGTTCATTACCGAAAAGCCCTCATCAGAGCTATAAGGATAAAAAGGTAATATATGCAACGCGTTAATCGTTCCCGCACACTGGTTTTTCATAAACCGATGAAGGGTATGTAACGGTGGTTCACTCGGTACCGCAACTGCTTGATCTGCATCGCGATAACGCATAATTGAATCGCCATAAGCAATCAAAATTACATCTTGCTGATCCCAGCGGTTTTTATGCGGCGTAGGGTCTCGAACCGGGTCGTCTCTTAACATGGTAGTGATCAACATGCTTGCAAGCGCATCAATACTCATACATAAGTCAACACCCTCATATATACTCGTCAGGTGCTGTTCAACCCGTTGTTCAAATAACGCTTTACTCATTACCCTACCCCGTTGTTTATACTAATTTTTAATTATTTATCTGTAATTACTTCTCTGCTTAAGTATTATTATGAAAACTCTTTATTATCAAGCTCTACTGCTTCTTCTAAACGCGCAAACACATCTGGCATTGCTGAAGCAACTCGGTTCCAGCTGGGTACAAATGGCGCTTCCATTGGATACTGTAAAAAATGCTCACCTGCGTTCATAATGTTTTGCGCAAACATTTCTACTGCTTTTTCTTCTTGATGAATATCGAGTTTTAAGCCGTTCATCATGGCATCGTTATGATAAGTTTCAATAAAATCCAGTGCGATACGATAATAAGTTGCTTTAAGTGACCGAATGGTTTCCGTGGTAAATGTCACTCCTTGCGTGGCTAACTTACGAAACAGCGCTTTGGTGATATCTATCGACATTTTTGATAAGCCAGCCGCTTGATTATCCAGTGACAGCGCTTGGTGTTTATGATCATAGTTATCTGCAATATCTACTTGGCACAAGCGATTGTGTGAGTAGTTACGGTACATTTCAGACAGTACGCCAATCTCTAAGCCCCAATCGCTAGGAATACGAATATCGTTGAGCACATCACGGCGAAACGAAAATTCCCCCGCCAGCGGATAACGAAATGAATCCATATATTCAAGGTAGTCAGTGCTGCCTAAAATGGTTTTAAATGAACGCAATAAAGGAGTAACGAGTAAACGCGATACACGGCCATTGATCTTGCCATCAGCAGTACGAGGGTAAAAGCCTTTACAAAATTCATAGTTAAACCGCGGGTGAGCAACTGGATAAATTAATCGCGCTAATAAACTACGGTCATAAGTTAAAATATCACAATCATGCAGTGCTATTGACTCAACTTTTGCCGTTGCCAATTTATAACCCATGCAGTACCACACATTACGGCCTTTGCCGAGTTCACGCGGCGCGACGCCTAACGCTTGCAACTCTTTATCGAGTGCTTGCAAACGTGGCCCTTCGTTCCAAAGCACGCGGTGATGTTGGTCAAGCTCTGCAAAAAATTGTAATGCATGACGATACTGACTCTCATCGGCCCTGTCTAAGCCAATCGTAATTTGCGACAAATAAGGAACATGTTTCAATTCTTGCACAATATTTTGTAATGCAGAGCCCTCAAGTTCACTGTACAAGGAGGGTAAAATCAAGCCCATTGGCCGTTGTTTTGAAAAGCTAACGAGTTCAGCTTCTAGATCAGCCAGCGGACGGTCGGCAATATTATGTAATGTTGTTATGATGCCATTTTGGTAAAAATCAGCCATGTGATTGCTCCTGTTTAGACGCTAATTGCGCTTTGATAACACTTAGATCTGCTACTTCATCGAGCCAACCTTGTGGGGCTGGGTGTTCACTAACACGCCATGGTTTGTGGGATAATTTTGCCTTGGCTTTACTGGCAGGATTATTAATTAAAATCGCGATATCTGCGGCATCCAACATCGCCATATCATTTTGGCTATCACCCAGTGCAATAGTGGTGAAAGCATGACGACAATGTTTTTTAAATTGCTCTACTAACCAGTTTTGCGCTTTACCTTTATTGGTACTGCGATTTAAATGAATAAAACGCCCGCCTATTAACACTTCATAACCAAGCGGTTTTATTGCTTCTAAAAAGTCAAGTAGCTGTTGCTCTGTGCCTTGCCAAAAAAGCGGATCTGAATATTCACGAATACGGGCAAGTTCGCTTTGTGCTAGGCTCAAGTCTGTTATCTGACTGACTTCTTGCGCTGATAATTGACTGAACAAACGGTAATAAGCACTAAACTCGCTACCGTATTCAAGTAATTCACTGTACAACTGTTTATTGGTTGGCGACAGCGCATAACGCCAGTGTTCATCCAGCTCTTCGCAGCCAATTGGTTTTAATGAAAAATAATTTTTTGGAATATATACAGCCCCGCCATTTTCAATAATAAACGGCTGGTTTAACCCAAGTGATTTTTGCAGTGCGATTACCTCTGCAAACGTTTTGCTGGTATTAAAAACTACAGCGATACCTGCGCGACTCAATTGGCTTAAAAACGGAGCAATCTCAGTACATTGGTAATCGTTATGATCAAGTAACGTACCGTCTAAATCAGTGAAAATAAGTGGCATTGCAACATCATCAGCGCGAAGCTTCATGGCACTAATATCACGTACTTTATCTAGGCTCAGTAATGCATCGACTTGCTCTGGTAACTGAGTTAAATTTTCTCGCGTAATACGTTCAAAATGAGAAATAAATCGCACTAATTGTTGCTCATCGAACGTTCCTTGGCCTCGTCCTTTATGCGACAGTAATTTTTGCTCTTGCTCTAATCGCCACCCATATACGTCGGCAAATGACGGTGCTTTTAGCATCACGGTATAATCAATCATTGCAAAAATATCTTGGTATTCATTCGCTAAACAACTGTTTACACAGCGTCGCCAAATACCTTCAGGATCCTCGTATTGTTCTAATTGATTAACTGATTGATGTAATTGATAAGGTTGTTGCGCTATGCTACCAACACACCAACCTTCAAAAAAAATGATATCAACAGGCTGTTTATTAGTAGGCCATAACGCTTGCGTAACTGGATCATCGGTTTGTTTATCAAACTGTGGCAAAGGCACCCCTACTTCACCTGCAAGTAACGCGGTAAAAGTCTGCTGCATAAGTGCTGTATCATGGGTACCTGGCACACCACGCGTTGCAAATAACGGATGTACATCTTTACTTAATTGTTGACGATGCGCGTGGCTGTGATAAAAATCATCAATCGACATCGCAATACTATTAAACGCTGTATTACAGTTGATCCAAGTAACTAAAAAATCTGCTAATGTCGTTTTACCTGAGCCTTGGCAACCATTGATTGCCACCAGCATTGGACCATCAGTTGGTTTGCTGTGGAGAATATCTTCAGCGAGTGGGACGAAATACTGTTCACTCAAATACTGATATTTGAGTGGCAGCTGATGTTTTGCTAAAAATGGGGTGATATCCACAATATTTGTCTCTTGCATTAAACGCTCCTGATCAGTATGACACTGTTAATGAGGTAAATGCAGTTACTAGACCAGTTTTATAACTTTATATTTTTTAGTTAGTTAAAAAAATAGCGCATATTAAATGCGCTATTTTGGTGCAAATCATTAGCTGAATGTGCAAAATATTACGTTGGCTTATCAGCCTTTGGTAACACTAAATTAAGCACTATGCCTAAAATAGCGCATAGGCTCACGCCTTGTAAGCTAAATTCGTTGCCACCGATATGCATACCACCAATGCCACACACTAAAATGAGTGCCACAATACTGAGGTTACGTGGAGCCGTTAAGTCTTCTCCACTTTCCACTAACGAATTTAAACCCACCACAGCAATTGAGCCAAACAGCAAAATCATGATCCCCCCCATCACAGGTACTGGTATGGTTTGCAAACCAGCGCCCATTTTAGCCACAAACGCTAAAATAATGGCGATAATGGCAGTCCACATCATCACTTTAGGATTAAAGTTACGCGTAAGCATCACTGCACCGGTGACCTCTGAATAGGTGGTATTAGGTGGCCCGCCGAATATAGACGCTGCAGTAGTAGCTAATCCATCACCAAACAAGGTGCGATGTAAGCCCGGTTTTTTCAAATAGTCTTTATTGGTGACTTGGCTAATCGCCATCATATCGCCAATATGTTCAATAGCGGGGGCTATTGCCACCGGCACCATAAATAACACCGCTTGCCATTTAAACTCAGGCCAAGTAAAAGCTGGCATTGCAAACCACGGTGCATTAGTAACAGCATCAAATTGCACGATCCCTAAATATAGCGATAAACTGTAACCTGCGATGACTCCAGCTAAGATAGGGATCAGCTTAAATACACCTTTGCCCCATACCGCGAAAATTAGCGTCACTAACAACGAAAATGCCGCCACCCAAATGGCTTGCTCGTACGCAATCAACTGAATTGAACCATCGCCGCTTTTACCCATTGCCATATTAACTGCAACAGGTGCCAGTGCTAAACCAATTACCATGATCACCGGACCGACCACAACTGGTGGTAATATTTTATGCAGGGTAGCTACACCTTTTAATTTCACTAATAGACTTAACAACATATAAGCCCCGCCTGCAGCCATTAAGCCCCCCATTGTGGCAGGCACACCCCATAGCTGCACGCAGGCAATAATAGGGGCGATAAACGCAAATGATGAAGCTAAAAATATCGGCACCTGACCTTTAGTTACCAAATGGAACAGCAAGGTACCAATACCAGCCGTAAAAAGTGCCACATTTGGATCAAGCCCCGTTAATAAAGGAACTAACACCAAGGCACCAAAGGCGACAAATAACATTTGCGCCCCAGTTAAAATTGTTTTGATTGAAAAGGTAGAGTTATCCACTGTTAGACAGTACCAAAAATTTTATCGCCAGCATCACCAAGACCAGGAATTATATAGCCTTTCTCATTTAAGTGGCTGTCTAATGATGCGGTAAAAATCTCTACATCAGGATGAGCTGCAAGGGTTTTTTCAACCCCTTCAGGTGCGGCAACCAATACAATCACTTTAATTTCTTTACAACCCGCTTTTTTCAGCATATCGATAGTCGCAATCATCGAGCCCCCAGTTGCGAGCATTGGATCAATAACGAGGCTCAAGCGCTCATCAATTTTGCCTACTAACTTTTCAAAGTAAGGAATTGGTTCTAATGTTTCTTCATTACGTTGCAGGCCCACAACACTGACTTTTGCAGCAGGCAGTAACTGCATAACACCATCCATCATGCCAAGGCCAGCACGTAAAATTGGCACAACAGTAATTTTTTTACCTTTGATGTGTTCAACATCTAATTGATTACCATCCCAACTGGTAATTGTTACTTTTTCCAGTGGCAGGTTTTTAGTCGCTTCATAGGTTAATAATGTACCCACTTCAGACGAAAGCTCACGGAAACTCTTAGTACTAATGCCATATTCTCGCATAAGGCCAAGTTTATGTTGAACAAGTGGGTGGTTAATTACATGAATAGTCATAATAGCGCCTAAAAGAAAAATAAATTGCGCTTATTTTAGCTTAAAAAATTCCATCAGACTTTAAAAAAGCATGATCAGTGCAATAAAAAAATTATTTTATGTTCCTAATACAGCGCTTTATCTCATTTAATCCGATAATTGTCATTTTCAACGCAACTACACTATAATAATAGCTATGAATAATTTGCTCACATAGGTTTTATGTCAAAGTTTGTTATTGGGCTCTTGATTGGTATTTTAGCAATAATGCCTTCATTAGCGATGGCTAAAAAACCATTAAAGGTGCAAATGATGACCGACTTTGCATCACAGGAAAATGATGATCCATTTAACATAGCCACTCAATTTTTGCTCGATATTGAAAAGCAGCTCAATGGTGCAATCGCGTTAAACTTTATCACAGCGAGTAGATTAAGGGAGTGGCAACAATTGCATGCAATGAAAGATGTGTGTTTGTACAATAAAGTCAAAACACCTGATCGCCTTGAAAATGCATTATTTAGTACCTCCCCAATTATGGCTTTTCCGGCCAACCGCTTAGTGGTGTATAATCATCCAGAACTGCCTGAAAATATTAGTTTAAATGATGCGGTAAATAAATATAATCTCACCATCGGCATTGCTTCAGGGCGTTCATATGGTCACGAAATAGATAATTATATTACCAAGCATCCTAAATCATTTATGAGCTTAGGCGGCACAACAGGTGCTTATCGCCTTAGTCAAATGCTATTTCAAAATAAGTTCGATGCCGTTATTGAATACAGATCGGTGTTTACTTCTCGTCACGGTACAGATCCAAGCACAGAAAATATCCGCTATCTCAGCCTAGACGACACGAATCAAACAGTGTTTGGCTATATTGCATGCTCGCAGTCAGAACAAGGAAAGCAAGTGATTGCATTATTTGATCAAGCATTACAAACGCCTGAAATCCAGAAAATAATCATTAGTAGTCACACACAAATATTTGCACCGCCGGAGCAGGCGCTGATATTACACGCATTACAAGATGCTTTTAACGTAGCAATACCTGCACGCTGATTTAGTTGTTTAAAATTTGCTCCATCACCCAACTAGTATGTGCGGCCGAATGACCTGTTGACGGATGTGTAATATTTTCAAATAATGACGAGGCCATATTTTGCACATGATATTGTTGAACATGAGGCGGGTTTTCAATGCTCAGTTGTTGCTGACCACTTTCGTTAATAACCGTAATTGCTTGCTCATCAAATACGCTAAAGCTGATCTCGCCCTTTTCACCGTATAAAGTAACAACATCAAAACGAGAAAAACCACCAAAGTTCCAACTTCCTGAGCCGGTAATACCGTTTTTATGCTGCCAACACGCAGTGATTGCATCAAAAGCGCCATATAAGTTTTGCTGGTTTGTCGCCAGTCCTTTCACTTGTTCATAATCACCAAATAAGTAACCAAATAAATCGAGACCATGGCTGGCTAAATCATCAAAATAACCTCCTGGTGCGATAGTTTTATCGGTACGCCAATTGTAAACACCTGATCTATCTTGCTCGCTGGAGGCTTTACTTAAGTGCCAATTAATATGTCGCACCTGGCCGATTTCGCCCGTGTCAATCAGGCTTTTTACTTTATTAAAGCGCGGTAAAGAACGTCGATAATACGCGACGAACAAGGGAACATTTTTACTGCTGAAAGCTTCAAGAATAACTTCACTGTGAGCCAATGTAGGCGCCAGTGGTTTTTCAATACAACATGGTTTGCCCGCAGCAGCAACTTTTAGCGCAAGCTCCATATGGCTATCTGGAGGCGTTGCGATATACACGGCATCAATATCAGAACTTACGATCAATTCATCGGCCGTTTTAAATACCATAGGCACGTTATGGCGTTTTGCGTAATCTTCAGCGAGTGCGGTATCTCGTCGAGTAACGCCTTGCAACACAAAACCTTTCGTATTTTTATACGCAGGGCCACTTTTCACCTCGGTTACAGCGCCACAGCCAATCATTCCCCAACGGATCTGTTTCGTCATTCTACGTTACCCCAAAATTTGTTTTTGTAATTTGATATTGCATATAAGCATTAATTTTTACGTGTTCTGGACTCCAGCCCATTAAAAATCGGTAAAAGTCAGCCCATACAACTGGCCATAAGGTTTGCCATTCGTTAATAGCAGCATGGCTATATGCGCTTTTATCAAATATGTGCATGGCGTTGGCAAAATATTTAAAGTAATCGGCTAAGTAATCATCAGCTCTTTGTTGTAATTGCTGTTCATTTAAACAACTACCCAAAAAGTACATAACGTCAATAACACCTACTCCAGCGCCAACATATTGAAAGTCATATCCTAAAACTTCCATAGTCGAACTATTAACAGCGAAGTTCGCAAGTTTTGCATCACCATGAATAAGCGTTTGATACTGACATGCCCGAATAGTTTGATCGATGCTGTGTGCTTGTTGCTTGATAGCACAATCTGCCATTTTTTCATACTCGTCTGGCCGAGTGGCTAAATGCCAATAACTCCCCTGCGGCCATAAGCCATCAGCTTTGACTTGAAAATGAAAAGCATGAAAATACGCCAACCACTTAATAATGGCTGTAACATGTGTATGGATTGGTTTTGCGTTTACAAAGCCACTCTCTGTAAAATCAGCAAACACTAAGACTTTGTGCTGTTCATGTTCTATGGCATTAAAACACCTTAAAGCACCTGCTCTAGATGGTAATCGCGACGCATAATGCTGATACCAATGGAATTCGACTTCATACGAGTGACGCTTTCGGTTAATTGCAAACTCAGTTTGCGAAATTCGCGGATGATTTATGTGATCGGGCACACTAATCGCTTTAATGACGCAGGCTTTACCGTCTAAACGACAACGCACTATTTCACCACAGCCACTCCATAAAGCAGTGATTGTTTCAGTGATTTTAATATTTTTATAATGAAGACCAATTAATGGCAGATAAAAAGACATACGCACCAATATTCATAAAAACACCTAGTATGACATAAACATTTTAAGATTAAAGTGCTTACAGGCAACGCAGAACACTACTTAACTACATGTTAGCAATCATTATCTTTTTGCCAGCTTACTATTTCAACATAATGTAAACCAATGCATTGATTGAAACGTATCAATTCGCACCAGTTATTAAACGAGTAATATATGTTTTCATTCTTTAAGAAAGACCCAACTAAAAAGCTACACAAGCAGCTTTCTATGAAACTAGAACAAGCCATGCATGCCCAACGTAATGGCGATATACGCAAATACTCAGAACTCTCCTTTGAAGCAGACCAAATAGACAAACAAATAATAGAGATAGAAAAACAAAATAAGTAAATATAATATTTAGCCTGCAATCTAAAATTATTAAATGGGGCTTTTTATTGAGCCCCGTGAATCGTGGTTGAGTCAATTCATACAAATCAGCCCTTTACACAAACTCATCCTCACTATTTCAACTACTTATCCTGACACCTAATGGTGCTGGGCTAGATTGAATGACCTGAACACAAAGAGCATCCTAGCGCTTGTTAGGGAAGGAATAATTTTATTAACATAGCGAGAAACGTTGAGGCACTATGAGTAAAAACCGGAGGTATCGTAATACCTCCCATTTTAAAAGGCGTTGTTACTTAATAAAGTTATCTCGGATTAATGAAATCACTTCATCTGAGCGACCATTAAGAACGGCTTTTACTCCAAATAAGGCAGTAGAAACTACTTGATTAGCCTCTATTTTAGGGGGCATTACTAATTCCATACGATTAACTTTAACTTCTAATAATGCAGGTCCTTCATGATCTAACCAAGCTTGCATCGTATCTGGGAGTCGCTCTGGAGTATCAACTTGCCACCCCTGCAAACCAATTTGTTCAGCTAATAAAGCAAAATTTGGGTTATGCAGACTCGTAAAGTTATCTAGTAGACCTTCAACTCGTTGTTCCATTTCAACAAATCCAAGAGATTCATTATTGAAAACCAATAATTTCACTGGGATTTGCTCTTGTACTAGTGTCAGCAAATCCCCCATTAACATTGTTAAACCACCATCACCACACATCGCAATCACTTGCCGATGTGGGTATGCATTTGCAATACCTAGCGCTTGGGGATACGCATTTGCCATTGTGCCATGCAGTAGGCTTGTTAAGAATCGACGCTCACCTGTAGCCTCTAAATGGCGTAGTAACCAGACCATCGGACTCCCACCATCAGCGGTAAATATAGCATTTCTATCGGCTTTATCACTTAGTAGTTGCGTTAGGTACTGAGGGTGAATTAGCTCACTCTCATGCCTTGCTTTTCCTGCATACTCTTTTTTGTCCTTTTGCCACTGCTCTAGTGCATTATTTAGATGAGAATCATCAGAGCGCTGTTCAAGTAAAGGCAGTAATGCCTCAATTGTATTGGCTACATCACCCACCAACCCCAAATCGATAGGTGTACGTCTTCCTAAATGTTTCGCCTGTGTATCAACTTGAACAATTTGTGCATTTTTCGGATAAAACTGGGTATAGGCGAAGTCTGAGCCTAAACATAGCAATAGATCACAGTCATCCATTGCTTGCATGCCAGCCAAATTACCTAGTATACCTGTCATACCTACATTAAACGGGTTATTAGGTTCAACAAACTCTTTTGAACGAGAGCTGTGTGCAATAGGTGCTTTTATTTTATCAGCAAGCGCAACTAGTTGGTCATGTGATTCACGTGCGCCAATCCCCGCATAAATCGTGATCCGCTTTGCACTATGGATCATACCCGCCAAGGTGTTTAAATCTGCGTCATTTGGACGAATTAACGGCTGTGGTTGGTGTACCGACCAAGCGATATCATCTTCAATTTTATTTTTAAATATATCGCCATTCACTACAACCACCGCGACACCTTGATGAGTTAACGCAGCTTGGGCCGCTTGGGCAACGATCCGTCTTGCTTGACTAGGATGATTAATACGCTGGCAAAAAACGGAGCACTGATCGTATATCTTAGTTTGGTCTAATTCCTGTGGAAACCCCATGCCTTCTTCAGAGCTATCTACATTTGAAGCAATGAGTACAACTGGCGATCCGTTACGATGGCTTTCAAAAATACCATTAACAAAATGCAAGCTTCCAGGACCACAGGTGCCGGCACACACAGCTAATTGCCTAGTCATATATGCTTCACCGCCAGCAGCGAATGCCCCCACTTCTTCATGTCGAACATTGATCCACTCTAGAGACGTTTTACTGATTGCATTAGTAAAGTGGTTAATTGTATCACCCACAATACCATAACAACGTTTTGCACCCGCTTTTATTAGCGTGTCAGCAATTACTTCGGAAACTGTAATACTCATTAATAATGCCCTCTATTATGTGCTGATAAAGTTTTTCCCATCGCTTGTGTTATGTCTTTAATGGGTTTGAATGTATCCGGTGAAGCCGCCTCCCACCAATCGCCATAGGCTGTATCTTTAGGTGCGTCAAGCAAGCTATTTGCAGGCAAAAGCGGGTGAATATCAATAATCGACTTAGATTGAGCAGCGTTAACACGGGTAATAATTTGATGCGGGTTAAGCTCGCTTGGGTGAATAACACCACTTGAGCCTACAATTTCAGCCAGTGCTGAGAGAGTTTTGGCATGAAAGCGAGCAGCCCGTTCAGATTGTATATCAATATCTAAGGAGCGTTGACGCTGCGGATCTTGTGTTGCAATGCCTGTAGGACAAGTTCCCTTGTCACAACGCCGCGCCTGAACGCAACCAATCGAAAACATAAATGCACGCGCCGCATTACACCAGTCAGCTCCTAAAGCAATGTGCTTTGCCATTCCCATACCATTATAAATTTTACCGCTGGCACCTAACTTAATATGTTTTCTGAGCCCTGTGCCCACTAACATATTTTGCATCATTACGAGACCATCTTCTAAAGGCATACCAACCCAATCAGACAGTTCACTAGGAGCTGCCCCGGTGCCGCCTTCGGCACCATCTACAACGATAAAATCAGGATAAATCCCTGTACTTAACATTGCTTTGCCTAATGCCATCACTTCATGAGGCATGCCAACACAGAGCTTCAGACCTACGGGTTTATTGCCTGATAACTGACGCATATTTTGCGCAAATTCCAGAAGCTCAATCGGGGTTGAAAATGCAGAATGCCCTGAGGGAGACAAGCAATCTTGATGAATAGGCACTTGTCGCGCGTTGGCTATTTCTTGGGTTACTTTAGAGCCTGGCAACATGCCACCATGACCCGGCTTTGCACCTTGGCTTAGCTTAATTTCAGTCATTTTTACTTGTTCGATTTGCGCTTGGTCAGCAAATTGCTTGGGATCAAAACGACCATGTTTATCACGACAACCAAAATAGCCAGTGCCGAGTTCCCATACAATATCGCCACCGTGTTTTTTATGATATTTGCTAAGCCCTCCTTCACCGGTGTCATGATAAAATCCACCAATTGAAGCGCCCTTATTTAAAGCCTCTATCGCTCGCCCAGATAAAGCACCGAAGCTCATGGCCGAAATATTTAATAAAGATGCATTATAGGGTTGGCTAGACTGCTCATTACCAATCGTGACACGTGGTTTTTTATCAGGCTCTGCGCTTGGTGCCATTGAGTGGCACACCCATGTATAACCATCTTCACGGACATTT
Organism: Pseudoalteromonas sp. SG43-6; assembly: GCF_014164365.1. NCBI lineage: Bacteria > Pseudomonadati > Pseudomonadota > Gammaproteobacteria > Alteromonadales > Pseudoalteromonadaceae > Pseudoalteromonas > Pseudoalteromonas sp. SG43-6. Next base: position 43,159 of record NZ_JACJEZ010000029.1, on the reverse strand, counting down.
CGCTCAGTGCCCAGCGGCTGTGTGTCACTTTTACCCTGAGCCCGATTATAAATAAGATTACGCGCAGCAAAACTATATGGCGTCCCTTCTAAATCATCTTCTACAATGTATTGACGCAAAAATGGACGCAAATCATAAAAAATATGGCGCACCCATGCAATTACAGGGTAATTTCTCAAAAGTGTATTACTCTTTTGAAAGCGGTCTCTAACGCCAAGAAAGGATAAAAGTGCAAGTATAATAATTAAACTGAGTGTCCAATAATTATATGAGTCAAAAATGATTAGAAACAAGGCTGTTATCGCCGCGCAAATAGGTAGAAAAGATCGTAGTACTAAATGAAAAAAAGACATGACTTGCTTCATGAGACTATAATCCTTTGTCTATTTTAATGAAAACAGCAAACACACTATTCCTAGGTGCGAGTGCAGCTTACTTAGTAAATAACTTATTTTTACCCTATCATTTACCTTCTGAACACTACCTTAAATAATCAACAAAAAATTTACCTTACTCGTTTGGCGAGTTTACATATAAAGATTTATCAATAAATCTTATCGCAAAGCGACACGAATAAACTCTGTAGATAGATGTTGGCGATATTGTAAGCATGTATGCTAGGATCTGAATGTACTAAAAACTAGTCGGCTTTGATTTACTTCCATTCGCAAGTTTATGGCTTTTTGGATTACATTGGTGTTTGGCAGCAATGACATTGCCCACTCACTTTAAGTACAAAAAGTGATTAGATCTAATCAAGTAAACTACCTAAGAAGGAATAGCTTACCCGCTTTAACTTGCGGGGTAAGCTATGATAAATAGAGAGTGGTTAAAACTGATACCTTACTGAAGCTTCAATATTACGGGGTGCGCCAAAGAAGCCTTGGTTATAAAAATCAATACTGGAGTAGTACTTTTTATCAAATACGTTGTTGATATTCATTTGACCGCTAAACTGATCTGTAAACTTGTAACGCGCCATCATATTAACCAGCCAATAACTTGCCTGCTCTGCACGATAGGCATTATTAGGGCCAACATTTTCATTATAGATTTCATTTTGCCAATGTGCATTTACACCAAATTTGAACGCCTCATTATAATCATACATTCCAGACAGTTTAACTAAGTGCTCTGGGTTATGTGTTGCAAAAGGATCACCATTTTCATCTTCAGATTTGGTATGTGCGTAGCTGAAATTAGCATTAAATGAATCAGTCACTTGTCCTGAAACTTCCACCTCAAAACCTTTACTCTGCGTACCTTTTTTCCCGATATATGGAAAGCTACCATCAGGCAATGGTTCAGTGAATGAAGGGTCTAGTACTGCTACATTATCTTTTTCGACCTTAAATACGGCAGCAGTAACAAGTAATCGTTCATCAAGCCAGGTGCTTTTTACCCCAGCTTCTAAATTACTGCCTTCAACAGGGTCAAGACGTTGATCATTTTTGTCTTTTGCATTTTGTGGCTGGAAAATTTCAGTGTAGCTTGTATAAATTGATACCGTAGGTACAGGTGAGAACACTAGTCCCGCATAAGGAGTGTTAATGCCCGTTTGTTTGTAATTATCAGCACTGTCTATCTCATTTTCATAATCATAGCGACTAAAGCGGTTACCTAGAACAAGGGTTAGTTTATCCGTTATACTCAGTTGTGTAGCAATATACGCCCCAACCTGCTGTTCGTTATTTTTTCCGGTAATAGCGGTATCTGCATAAGTAGGTTCAGATACACTGCCATCCCACTGTAAAAAGTTTCCAACGGGATCACCACTGATAGCATAAAATGAATCAGAAGTGACATGCTGATCACTTAAGTTAGCCCCAACAATCAAGCGGTGCTCTCGAGAAAACAACTCAAAAGGACCATCTGCGTATATGCGCGCACTATCCAAAGTACGATCACTTTGATAAATCATTGACGAACCACTCATACCAAGCCCAGTGTCTCGATCAGGATGCCCGCTTAAGTATAATAGTTTGCCATCCATTTTATCATCTCGGCGTTCGTATTCTGCTCTCAACTGCCACCCATTTGTAAAGCTATGCGCTAAATTAACAAAGGCACTGGTATTATCGCGGTCCCAATAGGTCCAGTTTGCTGCCGTTGTACTTGATATAGCTAAATCATCAGCAGAGGAGCCATCTGCATAAAATAAAGGTAATGCACCCCATGTAGAGCCTTTAGGCCTACGTTTCGCATGCTCTATTCCGATGTTCATCTCAGTATTCGCGCCTAAATCAAAACCCACGGTTGTATAAAGTTGAAGATTATCTTTTTCAGCTAAATCAACATGGCTTTCACCTTGATCAATACTCGCAGCTACACGGCCACGAATACTGCCATCGCTATTGAGTGGCGTGTTAAAATCACCTTCAAGTCTAACATTTTGCCATGAACCAACTTTCGCAGTAACGTAACCTTGTTGTTCAAAACCTGCTTTTTTACGGATCAAATTGATTGCCGCTGAAGGTTCACCTGCTCCAGAGAGTAAGCCAGTGGCGCCTCTAACTACTTCCACACGCTCAAAAAGAATGGAATCTGATACTGCTTCTGAAAAAAAGCTATTGTAAAAAACCGGTAAGCCATCATACTGAAAATTGGTAACGGGATTACCACGTGCGCTAAAGAAAAAACGGCTGGTTTCTGCTTTTTGAACATTGATCCCCGCAGCCATTCCCACGACATCTGCAACATTATCTAGTGCAAAGTCTTGAATTGCTTGCGCATCAATTACAGAGATAGACTGAGGAGTTTGTTGCACTGAAAGCATTAAGCCTGTAGCGCTGGTATTATATTCTAACCGTTGCCCTAGCACAGAGATTTTTTCGATATTTGCTTCTTCTGTGCCTTGCTCATTTGCAAAAGCTACACTCGACATTGCTAATGTAACTGCCATAGAGATGTAAGAAATAGTTGGATTAAACATGGACCCTCAAGTCAAATAAAAACAATTTGCACTTAGATTAACGTTTTTTAACAACAAATACAATCATAAAGTTTTACAACCTATAGACTTACAATTGAATAACATATTACTGTGCCGGCGGAATAACACTTGTCTTATTAACGAATAAATATGGATTCTAAGTTTTTTTAGCACAAAAAAAGCGCCTATACTGCAGGCGCTTACATTGTTGAATTAAAAAATATTACTGATTAACAACACTTTTCAGTGGGTTTATCGGTTTTGCATTTTCGTCTAATAAGTTCATATCAAAATCAAACTCATCAACACGAATTGCACGTTCACGTTTTTTGTTGTAATCAATCAGTTTAGCGTATTCTTCTTCAGTGATTACATTTGCTACAAGTGCATTATCAAGAGTAAGTGCAAAACGAATACCTGGTTTGATTGTTTTAGCACGCAAGGCTTTTTTCACTTTTGCGAGTAAATCTAAACAGCCCATTTTCGCTTTATACGCTTGCTCGTTAATGTAATGTCCATCACCTTCAATAGGTTTAACTAAGTGTGTGATTTGCTTTTTAAATGCCGTGTCAAGTTGCGCCTGTGTAGCTAATTCGCGAATTAAGTCATCGCTAATTTTTGGCATTTTAGTCGAATAGTTCATGGTAATAAAACGCATAAACTTACGTGTGCCACTTGCAGGGAAGTTGTCTAAAAACTTATGCAATGCTTGTTCGGCGCTTTGTAATGCAAAACGTGTTGCGTAGTGGAAATATGGCGCTGCTTGCTCGCGTTCACTGCTTGCCACTTTTTGCTCATAATATTTAATTGATGCCATTGCCGCATATAAGAAGCTCATTACATCGCCTAAACGGGCTGATAGCATTTCCGCTTGTTTAAGTTTTCCGCCGAGTACCAGTAACGAAAAATCTGCATATACTGCTAATTTAGCTGATAATTTATGAGCTGCTTTTTCATATTCACGTACTTCTGGAAGTGGTGAATTAGCACCTGCTGTAAATGGTAATACGCCTAAACGAAATGCACGTAAACTGTTTGCTACGCTATAACCCACTGTTTTACGCAGAATGCGGTTAAATTCTTTATCTGCATTTTTATCTTCGCTGTGGATTGATTCAACCATCGATTGTAAATATGGGTGACAACGCATTACACCTTGACCAAAGATCATCAAGTTACGTGTAAGAATGTTGGCGCCTTCAACCGTGATGGCAATTGGCTGTGCAACATAGCCGCTTGCTAACGTATTTTGCGGGCCGTTCTGAATTGCTTTACCAGCTTGAATATCCATTGCTGAGTCAAGCACGTCGCGACCAATTTCAGTCATGTGATATTTTGCAATTGCAGTCACAACCGATGGCTTTAAGCCCATGCCTAAACCTTCGGTTGTAAGTACACGCATTGCTTCTTGTAGGTATGTTTTACCAGCAATATCAGCGAGTTTTTCTTGAATACCTTCAAATTGACCGATTGCTAAGCCAAATTGCTCACGTACCGCAGCATATTCAGACGCACCTTTAAATGCTACCTGAGATGAACTAACACCTAATGCAGGTAATGAAATACCACGGCCAGCGCCTAAACAGCTAACCAACATTTGCCAGCCACGGCCGATGTTCTTTTGCCCACCAATAATGAAGTCCATTGGTACAAATACTTTGTTGCCACGCGTAGTACCGTTGTAAAAACGAATCCCCATTGGATCATGGCGATTACCAAGTTCAACACCTGGGTGCTCTTTTGGAATAAGTGCACACGTAATACCGAGGTTTTCCTTACCACCTAGCAAGCCATTTGGATCAACCACTTTAAATGCTAAACCAAGTACGGTGGCAATTGGCGCAAGGGTGATATAACGCTTGTCCCAAGTGATCTCAAGACCAAGTACTTCTTCGCCGTTGTACATGCCTTTAGTCACTGTGCCTAAATCTGGAATGCCACCGGCATCAGAACCAGCCTCTGGGCTAGTGAGTGCAAAACATGGAATGTCACGGCCATTGGCTAGGCGTGGTAAATAATGTGCTTGCTGCTCTTTAGTACCAAAGTGCAGTAGTAACTCACCAGGGCCTAACGAGTTAGGAACCATAACGGTTACTGCAACTGCAGAACTTTTAGTGGCGATTGTGCCAACGATAGTTGAGTTTGCGTAAGGGCTAAACTCTAAACCACCAAATGATTTAGGAATAATCAGTGAAAAGAAACGTTCCTTTTTCAGAAAATCTAAAATGTATTCAGGTAAATGAATGCCATTTTGAATTTCTGTATCGTCGATCATACCCAATAGCTCTTGTAATGGGCCGTCGATAAATGCTTGTTCATCTGCGCTCAATACAGCAGCAGGGACTGCGCGAAGTGCGTTGAAGTCAGGCTTACCTTGGTAAATAGAGCCTTCTAACCACACATCACCCGCATCAAGGGCTTCTTGTTCAGTGATAGAAATACTTGGTAATACTTTTTTTAATTTTGTACGTAAACTCATAATCAACTCATCCGACCAGACAATAATACCTACATTACGTCATAAAAAATGGTTTAGATCAATTACTCTAAGCAATTTTTTAACAGTTTTTTCAATTTATTTATTTTTAGGCTATCTAAGCCATTGAATAAAAAGAGCTAACACTTGTACGCTGAAAAGTATTAAGTTGATTTTTTTTTACTAAAAAACGCTAAAATAATTAAACCTCAGCAACAATAGAAACAAAATGAGGGAAAATAAAGATATGTTAAAGTTTGTGCAAGGTAAGTAGTGTAAGCTTATCGACTGTTAACTAACACTGTTAATCACCACTAAAAGTCAGCTAATTTGCCATTACACAGTTTTATTAATGTATTGGGATCAAGTGCAATTTCAAGGCCGCGTTTACCAGCGCTTACATAAATAATATCAAACTGCTTTGCGCTACTATGGAGGTAAGTTGCTAAGCGTTTTTTTTGCCCTAATGGACTTACGCCACCAAGAATATATCCGGTGCTATTTTCTACCTTTTGTGCAGCGGCCATATGTACTTTTTTAACACCACATGCTTTTGCTAAGAGCTTTAAGTTAACTTGTTGACTCACAGGCGTAATTGCCACTACTAACTGCAATTCATTGGTTTCAAATACTAAGGTTTTGAAAACCTGCTCAGCGGCTAGATTTAACTTTTCAACAGCTTCTAAACCAAAGCTATGTGTACTTGAGTTATGCTCATAACTGAGCAGCTCAAAAGTGGCCTTGTGTTTTTTTAATAATTGTGTAGCTGGCGTCATGACTAACTCCATTGAATTGTTAACTGCTTTAAAATTAACAAAAAAAAGAGTACCAAGGTACTCTTTTTTAAACTATATATACTGGCTAAATAATATTAACAACAGGGATTAAACGACTATTTGCAGCCATTTTATTACCATAAATCCGCATAGAGCTTATTGCCAATGCAATAACGACAGCGCACCCGAGTAACCAAAATGCCGAAAACATCGGAGATTGCTTAAAGTTACCCACTTGATACACCACAGAGGCTGTGATGTAAGCAAGCCCTGTTGACCAAATTGCAACAAATAGCATCCATTTCATTCCAGCTTCTCGGTACATAGCGCCCATCACCGCCACACACGGTGTATAAAGCAATACAAAAACTAAGTAACTGAATGCAGCAAGTTGACTGCTAAATAGGTTTTCCATGGTTGCGAAGGTCGATACATTCACTTCTTGATCAATGGCCGCACTACTTTGATCGCTCACATTAGTGACATTTAAACCCAGTGGATCGAGTAAATTACCAAATACGTCTATTAGGTTTGCAGGAATACTCGCGAATGCTTCAGCCACTTTATCGATGACATTAACTGGCTCTTCATTCACAGCCGCTACGCCATCTAAATTTGAATATAAACTATCTAAAGTGCCAACTACTGCCTCTTTAGCAAATACGCCAGTAAAAATACCGACAGTTGCAGGCCAATTATCTTGCTCTACCCCGATAGGAGCAAACACCGGTGTTGCAATTTTTGAAATTTCACTGAGCATCGATTTATCTGTGTTGTCATTGCCAAAGGTAAAATCAGTACCTATGGAGCTTAATATTTTTAAAATAACAAACACCACAATTATAGTTTTACCGGCGCGCATACAAAAGCTTTTTAAGCGCTCCCATGCTTTGTAAAGTACGCCTTTTGCCGTTGGCATATGATACGCAGGTAATTCGAGAATAAACGGGGTAAGCGTTGGACTAAACAAGGTATTTTTAAGTACCAAACCGGTTAATACCGCCATAACAATACCTAAAATATACAGTGCAAATACTAAGTTTTGGCCATTAGTGGTAAAAAAGGCAGCGACAAACAAGGCATACACACTTAAGCGCGCGCCACATGACATAAATGGTGACATGGCAATAGTCAGTAAGCGATCTTTATGGGTTTCTAAAGTACGAGTTGCCATTACTGATGGCACGTTACAGCCAAAGCCAACAATTAAAGGCACAAACGCTTTACCCGGTAAACCAATGGCGCGCATTAATCTATCCATGATAAAAGCAGCACGCGCCATATAACCTGAATCTTCAATAAAGGCTAAACAAAAGTATAAAAAGCCAATCACCGGGATAAAGGTGGCAACAAGCTGAATACCACCACCTATACCGTCCGCAAGCAATGCGCGTAGCCAATCAGGTGCGCCTAATGAAGTTAATATTTCACCAAAGCCATCGACTAAAATCGCGCCTACAGCAATATCGAAAAAGTCTATAAATGCGCCGCCAACATTTACCGCAACAGTAAACATTAAATACATGATCCCTAAAAATATTGGGATCCCTAAAAAACGATTGATCACTACCGCATCTATTTTATCGCTAATGGTTTCAGAGGCGATGCCTTTAGTATTTTGAGCAAGTTCAGCCAGTTGATGGGCAAACTCATAACGACCATTGGCAAAAAGCACATCAAGTTCATGGTGATCGGCAAACTGTTCAAATTCAGCTTTTGCCACTGCCAGTGTTTGTTTATCAGCATAGCCAAAACAGCTTTCATCTTGCTCTAATAACCGCAATGACAACCAATCAGTGTCGATGTTTTCTATCGGTTTATTATTGGCAGTAAAACTGGCTGCAATGTTGTTGGCCGCTTGCGTTATTTTTTGCTCATAACTAGGGGTATGCATTGATACTTTTTTAAGTTTAAGCCCTTGCGCAATAAACTCTTTTAAACCTGTAATGTCTGTTTTATTATTTGCACTTAAGGCAATCACAGGGCATCCAAGTCGCTTTTCTAGCGCCTTTGGATCCGTTACTAAACCATTTCTTTTTGCCACATCGACCATATTTAGCACGACGAGTAAAGGTACTTTCATCTCAAGCAGCTGAGCGGTGAGGTATAAATTGCGTTCAAGATTTGATGCATCAAGAATATTGATGATCAGTTGTGATTCACCACTGAGTGCATAGTCACGCGCAATTTTTTCATCTAAAGGGGTTTGTGCATTTACATCTAGAGAATAAGTGCCAGGCAAATCAACCAAGTCGACAGTCTGATCAGCCACTTTAAATTGACCAATTTTCTTATCGATGGTCACCCCTGACCAGTTACCTACTTTCTGTTTGCTACCGGTTAAAGCGTTGAATAGTGTAGTTTTACCACAGTTTGGGTTACCTATTACGGCAATGTTTGGATTCATACTGCGAGTTCCAAATTAATTGATTTTGCCTCGGATTTACGAAGACTAAGAACGGTACCGCGAACTTTGACAATCATCGGATCGCCAAATGGAGAAAAGCGCAATACGTGGACAGGAGCGCCTGGCGTTAAACCCATTGCAAGTAATTTCTGGCGCAACAAACTCGCATTAGGATCGATGCTTACAACAGAGCCATGTTGGCCAATTACTAATTCGTCTAACGTTAACATGCCATCTCATTTCATTTAATACATCAATGGCGCTGATTTTACGCCGATTATTCAATCATGCAAGTGAGACTAATTATCATATCGATAAGTAATGCAAAATAAAGCAGCAATGGCATTTAATTACCCATATAGGGTCCGGGATTTCATTTGATAAGATAAAATAGCCGTTAAGTGACAGGTGATTAACGAGCCTAATCGCTCTGTAAAGGTAGCATTATGAATATGTATTACTGCGAGGTTGTCAACAAAGCGCTTATTTTTGTCAGATTAATAAGCTTTTGTTAGCCAATAAAAAATGGCGCTAATTAGCGCCATTTTGTAAGTAATGAGTGATTACTTAGTTAAATCATCAAAGAACTTTTTTACACCATCAAAAAAGCCTTTTTCTTTTGGACGGTTTTTAGAACCATCCTTACCCATGCTTTGCTCAAGCTCTTGCAATAACTCGCGTTGGCGTTCATTTAACTTAACGGGTGTTTCTATTACCACTTTACAGATCAAGTCACCAACTGCGCCACTACGGACAGACTTAACACCTTTACCGCGCATACGGAACATTTTGCCCGTTTGACTCTCAGCTGGGATCTTCAATTTAGCACGACCATCTAAAGTCGGTACTTCAATTTCGCCACCAAGAGCAGCCGTTGTAAACCCAATCGGCACTTCACAATATAGGTTATTACCATCACGCTCAAAGATACGGTGTTCACGTACCGATACCTGCACATACAAGTCACCAGCGGGTGCACCATGTACCCCTGCTTCACCTTCGCCAGATAAACGAATGCGGTCGCCAGTATCAACCCCGGCTGGGATTTTAACCGATAATGTTTTGGTTTTTTCCACACGGCCTTGACCATGACAGCTATTACATGGATCAGAAATTATCTGACCAGTGCCCTGACAGGTTGGACAGGTTTGTTGCACAGCAAAAAAACCTTGGCGCATTTGCACTTGGCCTGCACCATGACAAGTCGTACATGTTTTCGGTTTAGAACCCGCTTTTGCACCGCTGCCGTCACACGGCTCACAGCTCACCCACGTAGGTACTTTAATTTCTACTTCTTTACCACGAACCGCTTCTTCTAAGCTTAAGTCCATGTTGTAACGTAGGTCTGAACCTCGTTGCTGACGCGATTGACGACGGCCACCACCGCCTCCAAAAATATCACCGAACACGTCACCAAATACATCACCAAAGTCACCATGGCCGCCACCAAAGCCGCCATGACCACCACCGCCACCGCCTTGTTCAAACGCAGCATGGCCGTATTGATCATACATTTGACGTTTTTGACTGTCAGTGAGGATCTCGTAAGCTTCTTTTACTTCCTTGAATTTAGTTTCAAGTTCTTTATCGCCTGCGGTACGATCTGGATGATATTTCATCGCTAAGCGTTTATACGCTTTTTTTACGTCTCTTTCGCTGGCGTCTTTTGCCACTCCAAGGACTTCATAATAATCGCGTTTTGACATATCTATCACACTACTCTTTTCTTACTGCAGCATTGCTGCGGATAAATCGATAAATCGTATCGATTTATCATCTAATTTACATGCAAAAGGCGCGTCAAGCTTTAGCCCGCGCGCCTTAGTTGTTCATCCTAACTTAAATTGCGATATCAGTCATCGTGTTTTCAGTTAGGCGAAGCGCTAACAACAATTACTTGTCGTCTTTAACTTCTTCGAACTCAGCATCCACTACGTCGTCATCTTTCTTCGCAGATTGTTGCTGCTCGGCACCGGCGTCACCACCTTGTTGTGCTTTAGCTTGTGCAATTTCCATTAACTTTTGTGACTTTTCAGCAAGCGCTTGAGTTTTTGCTTCAATCTCGTCTTTTTTGTCACTCTTAATCGCAGCTTCAAGGTCAACAACAGCCGCTTCAATTGCGTCTTTGTCTTCGCTTGGTAATGCATCACCCGCTTCTTCAATTTGCTTACGTGTACCGTGAACAAGTGCATCAGCTTGGTTACGTGCAGCTACTAACTCTTCAAACTTTTTATCGTCTTCTGCGTGTGCTTCGGCATCACGAACCATTTTTTCAACTTCTTCATCGCTTAAGCCTGAAGATGCTTGAATGGTGATTTTTTGCTCTTTACCTGTGTCTTTATCTTTTGCAGATACATGTAAGATACCATCAGCGTCCACATCAAAAGTAACTTCGATTTGTGGTGTACCACGTTGTGCTGGACGAATACCTTCTAGGTTAAATTGACCTAGTGATTTGTTGTCGCTAGCACGTTTACGCTCACCTTGTAAGACATGGATAGTTACTGCGGCTTGATTATCTTCAGCAGTTGAGAATGTTTGCGATTTCTTCGTTGGAATAGTCGTATTTTTCTCAATTAACGCAGTCATTACAGAGCCCATAGTCTCAATACCTAGAGATAATGGCGAAACGTCTAGTAATAGTACATCTTTCACATCACCAGCAAGTACACCACCTTGAATCGCTGCGCCCACGGCTACTGCTTCATCAGGGTTAACGTCTTTACGTGGCTCTTTTCCGAAGAAATCAGCAACTGTTTTTTGTACTAAAGGCATACGTGTTTGACCACCAACAAGGATGATGTCGTCAATGTCGCTTACTGATAAATCAGCATCAGCAAGGGCACGTTTTAATGGCTCTAGTGACTTCATTACTAAATCTTCAACTAGTGACTCAAGCTTAGCGCGTGTTAGTTTCACGTTCATGTGCTTAGGACCAGTTGCATCAGCAGTTACGTACGGAAGATTTACTTCTGTAGATTGTGCAGATGATAATTCAATTTTTGCTTTTTCAGCCGCTTCTTTAACACGTTGCATTGCAAGTGGATCAGTTTTTAAGTCTAAACCTTGATCTTTTTTGAATTCAGCAACTAAATAGTTGATTACGCGGTTATCGAAATCTTCACCACCTAAGTGAGTGTCGCCATTTGTAGCTAGTACTTCAAATGTGTGCTCACCTTCAACTTCATCAATTTCAATGATTGATAAATCGAAAGTACCACCACCTAAGTCATATACTGCAACAACGTTTTCGCCTTTGTTTTTGTCCATGCCATAAGCAAGGGCAGCAGCAGTTGGCTCATTGATGATACGTTTAACTTCAAGACCTGCAATACGCCCAGCATCTTTAGTAGCTTGACGTTGTGAATCATTAAAGTAAGCAGGTACTGTAATAACCGCTTCAGTTACTGCTTCACCTAAGAAGTCTTCAGCTGTTTTTTTCATTTTTTTCAAAACTTCAGCTGAAATTTGTGGTGCAGCGCGTTTTTCGCCGCCCGCTTCAACCCATGCATCACCATTATCTGCTTTGATAATTTTAAAAGGCATGATGCCGATATCACGTTGTACTTCTTCGTCTTCAAAGCGACGACCAATTAAACGCTTAATTGCAAATAATGTGTTTGTCGGGTTAGTAACCGCTTGACGTTTAGCAGATTGACCTACTAAAGTTTCACCGTCTTGCGTATAAGCTATAATAGACGGAGTGGTACGATCGCCTTCCGCGTTTTCAATAACACGTGCTTTGCCACCATCAAGTACTGCAACACAAGAGTTAGTAGTACCTAAGTCGATTCCGATAATTTTACCCATGAAATATCTCCAACTTCAAAATTCATTAATACGTTCGATGACTAGTAGATAGGGATGCCACAAACTTAATTCAACTGTAAAAATGAAAAAAAAGTGCTTTTTTGTAATTTATTTTGCAAATAACCCTAATTAATGTGTGGATTGACGTTTTTTGCATCATTAGGGGCCATTTCACAATCTGGTCTGATGAGTTTTTCTGTGTTATAAAATCACTAATAAATAAAAAATGTCTCAAAGGATCACTATGCATTTTGACCAACTACTACAGCAAGCGGCACTTATAGGTCAGCTTCCCCCTTCAGAGCAAACTTACGCAACAATGCAATTTCCTGCTAACTGGTGCCAAGGTCGAACTGCTTTTGGCGGTTTATCAGCCTCATTACTGTATCAGGCAATGCGTCAACAAATAGAACCAAGTCGTCGTTTGTTATCTATTAGTACAAATTTTGTAGGTCCTTTATTAGCAGATGCTGATTTTTCTCTTTCCGTCGAAATTTTACGGGAAGGAAAAAGTAGCACACAAGTACTGGCTAAAGCGCTGCAGAACGGCCAAGTAAGCGTGGTCGTACAAGCGTGTTTTGCAAAATCGCGAGATTCAGCTATTAAGGTACCAGTGACAAAAACAATGAGCCTAAAACCGGTTAATGAACGTTACACTTTACCATTTCAGTCAGGTGCCATGCCGGAATTCTTCCAACATGTCGCGCTTTGTCCTCAGCAAGGTGCAATGCCGTTTACAGCAGCCCAAACGTCGCATTTAGGCGGCTGGATGAAATTAAAACAGTCGCCAGCAGAACTAAGTGAGGCACATATTATTGCCTTAACGGATGCATGGCCGCCTACTTTATTACAAATGTTTAACCAACCAGCGCCCGCCAGTAGCATGTCGTGGTATTTAGAGTTTGTGAAAACACCGCAGTTGGCAGCCGACGAGTGGCTTGGATTTGAAGCAGTAACTCACCACTGTAAAGATGGTTATGGTTTAGAAGATGGCTGTATTTGGTCACAATCCGGTGAGTTGCTTGCGCTTACCCGCCAAACAGTAGCATTATTTGATTGAGTTTGGTTCTACAGCCTGAGCATAATCGCTGCCATCAAAGGCCATAATTTTACTGTACTGCCCATTTGCAATGATATGGGCAAGTCCCGTATCAAAAATCTCTTGTAGCACTTTACTATTAAAGTAGGCAGGGCGAGGTGCCTCAGGAAATATAGGGTGTATAGTAATAGGCTTAATTGGGTGCGATTCTTTATACTGCTGTAAATAATGTAAAAACACCCGTTTCTCTAGTACCACCACATCAACCCACTCTTTCATTAAATGATCCACCTGCGCCGCTTGGTATACAACTTCTTCATAGGAACTCAGTTTAGTTGTTAATGTTTTAAATGGAGGCGGCAAAAATTCGGTGGCATTTTGAAAGGCGACAACACTCTTACCCGATAAATCATACACAGTGTTAATTTTAAAATGATTTTTCTGCAGGCTCACCGCTACATTTTGATAAGCCAATAGACTTTGACTGGAAAAAATAGCAGGGCTCGTCACGCCCGCATAATTCATCGCAATATCGACCTGCATTTGTTCTAAGGACTGCCCTGCACGCTTATTAGACATGTAAACGATATCTAGGTTGGTTATACCTTGATCTTTAAACGCAGATTTTAAAATCTGCAACTGCAAGCCGGTATCATCCTCACTAAAGACGTAAGGAGGCAAAGAAGGGCTTACCGCAACGGTAATAATGTCGCTAGATTTTGGCGCAGCTAAACTCAATGCAAAAGTGCTATATAAAACAAAAAAAAACACTATAAAATACTTCATTCACCACCCACAGATAGATGCTTTTTAGCAACTGTAAAATTACATGACAACTTTCTTATTAGGCTAGCCTAGTTAAACCAATTTCGCATTTGTATTTAGCATATAATTGATGCAAACTTGATCTAAGATACTTCTAAGTGGTTATTAATTTGCAAACTGCCTGCCCTAATTGTGACTTGATTATTGATATCCCGCACATAGTTGCAAAACAAATGGCTGTCTGTCCACATTGTCACAGTAAACTATGCGCAGCAAATATAAATTATGACAGCCGTATTGTAGCACTCAGTATTAGTGCTTTACTCATGCTGCTAAGCAGTATGTTTTATCCATTTATCTCATTTAGTAGTAATGGCATTACACAGACGATTACCTTGCCCGATGCCGCTCGTATTTTGTTTAATTACGACAGCGATTTATTAGGCATTTTTATTGATGTTAGTATTATTGGTTTACCAATGGCATTACTCACTATTTTGATCCCACTGCATTTAGGCTTACTTAAAGTACTTCCACAAACGATTGCCAGACGCTTACTCAAATTCACCTTAGCGCTAGAGCCATGGATAATGTCAGAAATATTTTTAATCGGTGTATTGGTCAGCATGGTAAAAATAATGTCGCTAGCGGAAGTCAGCTTTGGCGTTAGTTTTTGGGCCTATGCCGCGTTTGTACTCTTCTATATTGGCTCATTAGCACACTTAAATCGTGCTCGATTATGGGATCAAGTACAGCCTCAGGCTGAAATTGCAGCCGCAAAACTTTCTTATCGTGCCATAGATAGTAACATTCGAGCCTGTCATGTCTGCCATCAACTAAGCGATAGCGAATACTGTTCTCGCTGTAATAGCAAAACCCATATCAGAAACCCCCACAGCGTACAAAAAGCAACGGCATGGTTAATAACTTCAATTGCCTGTTATATTCCGGCAAATTTATTGCCAATAATGTACACCACTAGTTTGGGGGATGAATCCCCCTCAACATTAATTGGTGGGGTAATAACACTGTGGCAAGCTGGCTCATACCCTATTGCATTAATCATTTTTTTAGCGAGTGTAGTAGTACCATTAGCTAAAGCGCTCATTTTAACATTTTTATGCTTTTTGGTTAGCAAACCCGCTAACGGCCAAACAAAGGGCTATACTAAAGTTTATCAATTAACTGAGTTTATTGGTAAATGGTCCATGATCGATGTATTTGTTGTCGCAATTCTAGTAGCCTTAGTGCAACTTGGGAATTTAATGTCGGTAACACCAGGTTTAGGCACTGTATTTTTTACTATCATGGTGATTTGCCAAATGTTGGCAGCACACGCGTTTGATCCTCGGCTATTATGGGATTCGCCAAACAATGATAAAAAGACCATAAATTAGAGAAACAGCATGAGTGAAACGGCTAATATAAAAAAAGAACCTATTATTTCTGCGATTTGGATCATACCGGTTATAGCTTTGCTCGTTGGTGTGTGGATGCTTTACCAATACCAAGCTAATAAAGGCGCAACCATTTATATTTCAATGCCTCATGCTGAGGGTATCGTGGCAGGCAAGACTGAAATAAAAGTACGTAGTGTGAAAATCGGCCAAATTGATCACGTTCGCCTCTCTGATACTAAAAACAGTGTGATTGCTCGAGCTCAAATTGATAGACATTATGATGGCTTACTCACGGAAGACGCCAACATCTGGGTAGTAAAACCACGTATTGATGAAACGGGTATCAGCGGTATGAGCACGTTACTATCGGGTGTATATTTAGAATTTTCACCAGGTGAAAGTAGTAAAACAAAAGAGCATTTTAAATTACAAGAAGAGCCAGCGCTGATTGATAAAGATGTCAAAGGCGGTCGCTTTTCATTACTCAGCTATGATGCTGAGGTTATGGATGTCGGCACCGGTATATTTTTTAAGAATTATAAAATTGGTCAAGTTGAAACAGCGACATTTGATTGGAAGAATCAAGCGATGAAGTATGGTATTTTCATCAACGAACCTTATCAAAACCTGATCACCTTAAATTCTATTTTCTGGGTCAATACGGGTGTTGAAATTGATTTATCTGCCGATGGCATTAATGTAAAAACAGGTTCATTAAGCAGGTTATTAAAAGGAGGGATCTCGGTTGGTTTGCCTAAACAACAGTCACCGGGTAATTTAGCCCAAGAAGGCCATAGCTTTTCGCTTAGTAACAGCTACAAAGATGCTCTTGAGGAGCGTTTTTATAATTTTGACTATTACCTAATTGAGTTTGAACAGTCTATTCGAGGTTTACGTGCCGGAGCCCCGGTTGAATATCGTGGCATGCGCGTCGGTACTGTTGTTAAAGCACCTGCAAATGTGATGATCGATGGCAAACCCGCTCACTTTAGAACTGATAATACCGCTGTGCCAGTACTGATAAAAATAGAGTATGGCCGCATTTACCACGATAATGCCTCAGCCAAACAATTTTGGCAAAACAGTGTTGATGGTTGGATCAAAAATGGCATGCGCGCTTCTTTAAAACCAGGCAACTTACTCACCGGTGCTGTGTATGTCGATTTTGATATCTACCACGATGCCCCAGCTGCGAAGTTAGAAACACTGTCTCAATATCAAGTATTTCCAAGTGTTTCCAGTGGCATTACCGTATTAGCAGATCAAGTGTCTGACGTATTAAATAAGGTAAAAAACTTAAAAATTGAAGACAGCTTAGCGCAAATTGATTCCGCGTTTGCTGATTACCAAGCGCTGGCGAATGAAATGCGCACATTGTTAAGTAAACAAGATACCCAAGATTTACCCGGTGATATTAATCGTAATTTTGCTGAAATGACCAAGAGCATGCAGCAATTTGATGTCACCATGAAACAGTTTGAAAAAACCATGGCAAGTTACCAACAAGGTTCTTCATTTCATCAGCAGCTACAACAAACGCTATCAGAATTTAAGCGCTTGAGTGAAGAGTTGCAACCGCTTACTCGTGGTTTAAATGAGCAACCGAATATGTTTATTTTTGATAAATCATTGCCTAGTGATCCAACACCGAGGAAACAATAATGCGCACGCTTTTACGACCACAATTTCTTGCTGTAATCGGGGTGCTATTTTTATCTGGGTGTAGCCAATCGCTTAATGCACCGGTTGAATATTATCAGTTCGAACAAACCATAAAACCAATGCAGCGCAGTTCAACTGACACAATAGCTCAATTGCGCGTCACGACTGTCAGCCTGCGTGGAGCCTTGAATAACCGAGGTATCGCCATGAAACTAGACAACAACCAAGTTAATGCTGCAAATTATCACTTATGGAGTGAAGCGCCAGATCAAATGCTAACAGCAAGCGCCCATCAAACATTATTTACCACGCTTGATAACTGGATGGTGGTCAAAGGATTACCTGTTATAACAGATAAAGATCAGCAAAGTTATTATGAATTAGAATATGAGCTACATCATTTCAATGGTGATAACCAAGGTAATGCCGATATTTCTGGTTTGTGGCGCCTATATTATACGTCGTTTGAAAATGGCCGCTCTTTAAAAACAATTCATTATTTTAGTGAGGTTAACCCTTTAACTGGTGATGATTACGAAGGCCTCGTCGAAAGCTTAGAGCAAAACTGGCAGAATATTAATCAACAGGTAGCAACTACCCTGAGTGTTCTTATTCAAGAATAAACACCACTAAAGCAGTGCCATCATTATTAAGCACTGCTTTGCCTATATACCTAAACCCGAGTTTATTTAATAACCCATGCGAAGCGGTATTGTCAGCGTCGGCTATCGCGGCAATGTAGCTGAACTTACCTTGATACGCGTGTAATAGTTTTGCAGCCGCTTCATAGGCACTGCTAATGCTTCTCGTTGGAATAAGCCCACCATGCCCATGGCAACGCCTTGTTTATTTGCCACAATATAAGGTCCAAAACCTTGCTGTTGGTGGCCATCAATAAAGGTTTTTTGTAAATAATCTTCGGCTTGTTGTTTGGTATAAATGCTTTTATCAGCAATATAACGATAAAAACTCGGCTGATTTAATAAACTCAAGATAAACGACGCATCACTAAGCTGGCCATGGCGAAGAATTAAACGTTGCGTATTCATATCTCGTTTTCCTATTAATGATAGTGATCGTTTAAGCTAAATTAAAATGCAGCACTATCAACTGTACCGGTATAATTTAAACAGGCTGCGTCTATGTTGTTGAACCTTGGAAAGCTCCGACAATTTATAATAACGATGTGCTAAGTGTTCATCGCTGAGCGTGATCACAGCATCTTTTAACAAACTAACTCTAAAAATAAAAGCATGAGAATTAAACGCTTTGTGATAATAAATACCGGTTAAGTGTTCAATTTTCACTTCACAGCCGAGCTCTTCTTGGCATTCGCGTATGAGTGCTTGATGTACAGTTTCACCGACATCTAAGGCGCCACCAGGTAATCCCCAGCTTAGCTCGCCATAGCTTGCCTTTAGCAGCAAAACCTCCCCGCTGGCATTAGTGATCACCCCATGGGCGCTGAGTCGATAAAAATCTGTAAATGCCATCTTTCCCCCTAAGTTGATAACCTTAAACAATAACAAAAAGCCCCGCAATTGCGAGGCTTAAAGATTATGAATCACGGTTAATAATTAATCATGGCTAATTTTCACTACCTGCTTTCCGGTAAAGCCACCAGCAATTTGTTTATTCAGCGCCTGTGAAATACTACTGGCGTTAAATTCAACCTCAATGATCTGCGGTATTTTGATACTGCCACTGGCTAAATTGTCTAGCAATAAATTGCCCATAAAACTCATTTTTTGCTGAGCACATAAACTGTTTGCTAACCACGCTCCACCTAAAGAAACAATACCTATATTTGGCGCACGTCTGAACATCAGCTCCTGCTCAAACTTAGGCAGTGGATTTAAGCACGCAATACGGCCACAAAAACGCATTAATTCAACATTACGCACAGTGGTTTCACCACCAATCGAATCGAGCACCGCATCAAAGCCTTGTGGACCAAGTTCTTTACGAATTTTATCGCTAAGCTTTTTATCGTTGTAATCAAACACCACATCAGCACCCAATTGTTTAACAAGCTTATGGTTGCGTTTGCTCGCGGTGGTAAATACCGTAGCACCACGTTGTTTGGCAAATTGAATGGCGAACTGACCGACGGCCCCCGCACCAGCTTCAATTAAAAGTGAATCACCTTCGGTTAATTGCAGTTTATCAAGAGCTATTAATGCCGACATCCCTGCGCAGGGTAATGTCGCGGCTTGCTGTAACGTAACGCTGTCAGGAATTTGCGATACAGCAAAGTTAGGCACTTTAGCGTATTGCGATAACACCCCTTGGTCGCCAACATTACCATGCCACATAACCCGAGTACCGACACTTGGAAATACCCCTTTAGTGGCTTTTACCACCACCCCTACAGCATCAAGGCCTAGGGTATGAGGATAGTGCCATTTACAAAAACCTTGTTTAGCAAAATACGCATCAACTGGATTCAACGCAACATACTCAACCTTTATCAACAATTCGTTGTCTACAACATCAGGCACCGGCAATTCAAGCTCAGATAAATTAATCTGTTCATTAGGTTCAAGTAACGCAATCGCACGCATTGTCGCGGGGATTGTTGATAAAAGATCAGTATGTGGCATCAAAAACTCAACTTAACTTAATTAACTAACGCATAACTCCAACGACCATTAAATACTTGGTAAGTGTCTACTTTAGCAAGTAATGATGAAATCGTTGAGTCAATTGCATTTTCCTGCGCTATTAAAACATCCTGTCGCGCATCTAACAACTCTAAGTAAGGTATTTGCCCTTCTTGGTACATCGCCTGCGCTTGTAAAAAGGCATTATTAGCAAACTCATAACGTGCTTTGGCATAGCCTAGTTGTTGAGTTTGTTTGACTAATAACTGCAGTGAAAGTTCACTCTGCGCTAATGCCTCCAACACCACTTGTTGATATTGGCTGTAAGCGGCTTCACTGAGATATTGCTGAGCATCACGTTGCGCCAATAACGCAGGGTAGCTCAATAATGACCACTGAATGCGTGGGGCAACTTGCCATTGCTGCGTAGTGTCAGAAAGCTGGTTGTTATCTAAGCTCAATACACCTGCAAACGCCGTTAAACTGATATCAGGTAATAATGCTTTACTCGCAGCCACGCTTAATGAATTAGCTTGGCTAAATTCAAATAATGCTTGGCTAATATCAGGACGCAGTGCAATGGCATCACTTGGAGTGGCTAAACTTACAGTAAATGCATGCTCAAACAGCGCTTGCTCATCAACTAAGGTTAGATCAGCAGGTAACTGCCCTGTTAATGTCGCAAGCGTTGCTAGATCACGAAATTGCGCGTATTCAATATCTGGCAACAAAGCTTGCTGCTGCTTCAATTGTGCTAAGGTTCGATTTAAATCAAGCTCATTAGCGACCCCTTCCTCAACGCGAGCCCGCAGAACCGCAATACTTTGCTCTAATGCTTCAATTTGTAGGTTAATGATCTGCTGTTTTTGCTTATTACCTTGAAAACTGACAAACCCTTTTACCACAGAGGTAACAACTTCAATATGCAAAGCACGTAATTGTTCCGCTTGACTCATTGCCCCTGCATTCGCAGCATCAACAAGCGCAGTTATTTTACCAAATAAATCAAGTTGCCAATCAAGGTTAACATTGGCTTCCGATTGACGCGTGTTAACGTTACCAGTACTTGAGCGAGTGGCATCAACTGCCACTGCACCTTGGGGAAGATACTGTGCTTTTTGCCCACCTAAACGAGCAAGCGCGCTTTGTAACTGCAACTGACTAGTGTGCAAATCATGATTATTAGCGCGCGCACTGAGCACTAGATTATTTAACTGGGTTGAATTTAATTGCTGCCACCAGTTAAGTTCGTCTTGACCTTGTAACTGTGCAGCGATCTGTGTTTTTGCAACAAATTCTTGTAGCTGATTTTGCTGTTGCTGCTCATCAATTTTACTGGCGCAGCCACTTAATAAACCCGCCACAACAAGAGCGGTTAACTTATACTTACTCATTAATTTGCTCCTGCGTAGTCACTTTACGGGTTTTAGTTACCAAAATATAAAATACAGGGGTAAATAATAAACCAAACACGGTTACACCAATCATACCCGAGAACACTGCGTTGCCCATTGCATGGCGCATTTCTGCTCCAGCTCCCGTTGCTAATACTAAGGGAATAACACCCGCAGTAAAGGCAATTGACGTCATTAAGATAGGTCGTAAACGCATCCGACAAGCTTCTAAAATAGCGTCGAAATGACTCAACCCATGATTATTTTTATCGCGTGCAAACTCCACCATTAAAATGGCATTTTTAGAAGCCAAGGCAACCAATACAATCAATGCTATTTGCGTGAAAATATTATTATCAGCGCCAACCAACCATACACCCATTAATGCTGAGAATATTGTCATTGGTACAATAAGAATAATAGCCAGTGGTAGACGTAAGCTTTCATACTGCGCAGCCAATACCATGAACACTAATAACACCACTAATGGGAATACATAGACCATGGTATTACCCGCTAGAATTTGCTGAAAAGTAACTTCGGTCCATTCGTACTCAATACCCGTAGGTAAATTATCAGCCAAGATCAGTTCAATTGCCTGTTGTGCTTGATCTGAACTGTAACCAGGCGCTGGACTACCATTAAGCTCTGCACTTGGGTAACCATTGTAATGCATCACTCGATCAGGGCCTGTTGTAGGCGTTGCCGTTAATACCGAGCCCAATGGCACCATATTCCCTTGATTATTGCGCACTTTTAGATTCAATATTTGTTCTGGATCAAGGCGGAAATCAGCATCAGCTTGGGCATTAACTTGGTACGTACGGCCAAATAAATTAAAGTCATTAACGTACATTGAGCCCAAATACACTTGCAACGCATTAAATACTTCATTCAATGGAATACCTTGAATAAGCGCTTGCTCTCGGTCGATATCAATATCCATTTGTGGTACTTGAATTCTAAAACTTGAATAGAGCCCCATTAACGCAGGATCTTGCTGAGCTTTAGTAATCACCGTTTGCAAACTGTTAAATAGTGTTTCAAAGCCTTTATTAC
Source organism: Pseudoalteromonas sp. SG43-6 (assembly GCF_014164365.1). Taxonomy (NCBI): domain Bacteria; kingdom Pseudomonadati; phylum Pseudomonadota; class Gammaproteobacteria; order Alteromonadales; family Pseudoalteromonadaceae; genus Pseudoalteromonas; species Pseudoalteromonas sp. SG43-6. The sequence continues at coordinate 20,836 of NZ_JACJEZ010000029.1, read as the reverse complement.
CGCGATCTTCAATTTGCAGTTTAAACCCACCCGTGGTGCCTAAACCTTGGATTGGCGGCGGTGGAAATACAGCCACAAATGCTTCATCAATGGCACTAAAACGCTGGTTTAACTGTGCCGCAATAGCCATCGCCGATTTACTCGGATCGCTTCGCTCACTAAAGGCTTCTAGCGGTGTAAATACAATGGCACTATTAGGGCTGTTAGTAAAACCATTTACCGACAAGCCAGGAAAGGCAACTGTGTTTGCAACACCAGGTACTTGCAGTGCAATTTCTTGCATTTGCCTAACCACATCTTGAGTACGGTCTAAACTCGCTGCATCAGGTAATTGTGCTATCGCAACTAAATACTGCTTATCTTGTGCAGGAATAAAACCACCCGGCACGGCATCAAATAGCTTAATTGTTCCGCCTAATAAAACCACGTATGCAATCACCACTACCACGCTCATGCGCATTAGTTTTTGTACCAGCTTTTGATAGCCTTTGGCGCCACGGTCAAATACTCGATTAAAGGGGGCAAATAACCAGCGACCAAATAAACGATTTAATAAACGCGTCAGCGCATCCGGTTTAGCATCATGGCTTTTAAGTAATAGTGCCGCCAACGCCGGTGATAAAGTTAATGAGTTAAATGCTGAGATAACCGTTGAAATAGTAATAGTTAACGCAAACTGTTTATAAAATTGACCTGATAAACCACTAATAAACGCGGTAGGAATAAACACTGCACACAACACTAACGCAATCGCGATTATAGGCCCTGTCACTTCAGTCATCGCCACGCGCGTTGCTTCCAGAGGTGATAAACCTTGTTCAATGTTACGTTCAACGTTTTCGACCACCACGATAGCATCATCGACCACAATACCTATGGCAAGTACTAAACCAAATAACGACAGCGTATTGATCGAGACCCCTAACCACTGCATCACCGCAAAAGTACCAATCAGTGAAACTGGCACAGCTATAAGTGGAATAATCGAAGCACGCCAGGTTTGTAAAAATAACACCACTACAATTACCACTAACGCGATAGCTTCAAGTAACGTTTTGATCACCGCATCAATCGAACCGCGAACAAATACCGTAGGGTCGTAGACAATGTCGTACTCAACACCAGCTGGAAAATCTTTCGATAAACGCGCCATGGTTTCGCGTACTTGATCTGAAAGCTCAATCGCATTAGAGCCAGGACGTTGAAATATCGGCATCGCCAGTGCTGGTTGATTATCAAGTTCAGCTCTAAGTGAGTAAGTATTTTGGCCTAAATCGACTCGAGCAACATCGCTTAGACGTGTTAATTGACCTTGTTCACCCACTTTAATGATCACTTGCTGAAACTCTTCAATACTGTTTAAGCGCCCTTTTACATTTAACAATATTTGAAATTGACTGTCTGTTGAAGCAGGTTGTGCACCTAAGCTACCCGCTGCAACTTGTTGGTTTTGCGCACGCAATGCGTTGACGACGTCCATTGCGGTTAATTCTCGTGCCGCTAATGCATCGGGGTTAAGCCACACTCGCATTGAATATTGACCACCACCAAATAATTTTACATCGCCTACGCCACTCAAACGTGCAATTTGGTCTTTCACATATAAGTCAGCGTAGTTAGATAGATACGCCGTATCATGTGTTTTTTCCGGTGAGAATAAGTGTACCACCATGGTTAGATCCGGTGATGATTTTTCAGCGACGACGCCTAAGCGCTGCACTTCTTGTGGTAGTCGCGGCAAAGCACTGTTAACCCGATTTTGTACTTGTACTTGCGCACGATCTAAATCCGTTCCCAATGAAAACGTTACCGTCAGTGTCATACGCCCATCACTGGTCGCCTGGGAAAACATATACAACATGTTTTCAGTACCATTGATCTCTTGCTCCAATGGAGTAGCCACAGTTTGTGCTATTACGGTTGGATTTGCTCCTGGGTAGTTCGCAGTTACCACAACTGTCGGCGGAACAACTTCAGGATACTCACTGACCGGCAGTTGAAACAACGAAATACCACCGGCGATTAAAATCACCAATGACAGCATGGCTGCAAATATCGGTCGTTGAATAAAAAAGTGAGAAAATTTCATTATTCGTCCTACTTCTTAGCCATAAGCGTGTGCTGCGCCGTTGGCGATAACGTAAAAGCAACACCAGTTGTGTCTAGGGTCACTGTATTAGGTGAAATCGGCATGCCAGGTCCAACACGCGCAGGACCATTAACCGCAATCACATCGCCAGCTTTTAAGCCCGAGGTAATAGCGCGAAAACTGCCATAGCGCTCACCGGTTGTAACCAGTTTATATTCGAGAATATTGCCTTCACCTACAGTGAGCACAAAGCGATTTTTCAAATCGGTGCCAATTGCTCTATCAGGCACAATAACTTGCTCTGTAACGTCATTGGCCGCTAACTTAATACGTGCAAATGAACCGGCGCGTAAGGCGGTATTTTCATCAAATCGTGCACGCACTCGCAAAGTACCTGTTGCTGCATTGATTTGATTATCAATAAAGTCGATATAACCGGTGTGTGCAAAGCCATTTTGACCCACTTTTTGCATGACTACTTGCTGATGAGCAGCGGCGGTTACTTCATCAAATGAACTATTCCAAGTACGTTCATCAACATCAAAGTAAGCATACATAGTTTGATTTGATACGATTGAAGTCAGTACACTTTGCCCTGCAAGCACATTATTACCTTTGGTAATATTTGCACGCGAGATCACACCATCAATGGGTGAACGTATATCTGTAAATTCTAAATCTAAATTAGCTGCAATTAGCTGGGCTTTTAAGGCAGCAAGTTGTGCTTCACGTTGGCGTAACGTTGAGGTACGTGATTCCGCTTGCTCTGTTGAAATCGCTTTTCGCTCGGTTAATCGCACCGCTCTTTTAGCTTCACTTTGCGCTTGCGATAAAGCGGCTTCAGCACTGACTACTTGTGCCTCTAAACTTGCTACAACCGCAGCATATGGGCGAGCGTCAAGTTTAAACAGTAAGTCACCCTGTTTAACCTCGTCGCCCTCATTAAACGCAATATGCTCAATAACTCCGGCAACACGTGGCATAAGTGATACTTCTTCCGGCGCTTCTAAACGCGTAGTGTAGGTGTGCCAGTTTTGCACTGGCTTAATGATCACCGAGGCAACATCTATTGGTTGAAGATGTGGTTGATTGCTCTGTTGAGCAGGCTCTTCTGCACAACCGGTGAGGGCAAGTGATGCCCCTAAAACTGCAATAGCTATTAAGTGTTTGTTCATGACGACGCTCCATTTAGTGTATTTTTCTATGTTACGGAACATTGTTGTGGACAAAAACCATAGATTTTTAAATTCATTAATGCCAATATGGCATCAATTAAATATTGGTGAGTAATTAATGGATACCACAAGTCGCTTATTGATGTTGTTAGAAGTCGTTGAGCGAGGCTCATTCGCTAAAGCAGCAGAAACCCGTAATATTGATCGTTCAGTGATCTCAAAACAAATAAGTCGTCTCGAAGATGATTTAGGAGTACGTTTACTGAACCGCACCACCCGCTCATTTTCACTGACAGCTGCAGGGGCCGAAATGATTAAAAAGGCCAGTGAGTTGAGGCAACTACTAGGTGAAACTGTACGTTTAGCCGAGAATTATCACCAAGAGCCACGCGGTGTATTAAAAATCACTTCATCAACTATTATCGGCAGGCGTTATCTACAACCTGTGATTAATGATTTTCAAAAACGCTTCCCGCAAGTAGAAGTTGAACTAAGACTCGATGATAAGTTAGTTGATCTGGTATCTGAAGGCTTTGATCTTGCTTTTCGGGTCGGTGAGCCAAAAGACTCATCACTGATCGCACGTAAAATTGCGCGCAATAGATTACTAATATTAGCCGCACCTGAGTTTATTCAAACGTATGGATTGCCAAGTAAAATAGAGGACTTAATTGATTTACCCGCAGCCAGTTATTCCAGCACTTCGTTGCGCGTTGAGGGTATTCGTTATGTAGATCAATATGGTCTACCGCAAGAGCAAAAAATTAAGAGTGTGTTTAGAGCCAATGATGCCGAGGTACTGCTCGATAAAACGCTTTCTGGAACAACCTATGTGCTCGCGCCAGCATTTATTATTAATGATGAAATAAAACAAGGACGTTTAGTGCCCTTATTAACAGACATCAAATTACAAGAATACAGTGCGATGTACGCGGTATATCCACACCGTGATTTACCTGTAAGAACACGGTTATTTTTTGATGCGATACGTGATCACTTAGGTAAAGAAACACCACTTTGGGAAAGTAACATTCCCGGTTTCGAGCACATGTATCAAGGTTAAGAAACCTGTTCTAGTTTTGCTGAGTATTGCTGCGAGTCAGAATAAACGTTATTTCGACCATGTTTTTTTGCATAATAAAGTTGCTCATCTGCTGCTTTAATCGCTTGTTTTAGGCTATCGCCATCACGATAAGCAGCTAAACCGATACTTGCTGTTAAACTTATTTCACGCTCACCAACATTGATAGCCGTACTTTGCAAACCGACTCTGATATTTTCAGCAATTTGATAAGACTCCTGTTGATTCGAATCAGGAATGAACAGCGCAAACTCTTCGCCACCAGTACGAAAAACTCGCCCCTTGTTAAGTGTTTCTCTTAATATAGTGGCAATTTCGACCAGAACTTGATCGCCCACATCATGACCAAATTCATCATTTACTTTTTTAAAGTAATCGAGATCTAGCACCATAATAAATAAATTAATTTTGTCTACCAGCTCAACTTCAAAGTAATGGTTCATTGCTAAACGGTTGCCGGTGTTTGTCAGCGGATCTAACAAGGCAAGGTTTTCTAATCGTTCTGCAAATTGTGCTCGACTCGCTTCAAAAGTATGTGCAATGACCCAAATGCTCAAATAGCTAAAGCTCATATTTAGGTACAGGTTAAGGTCTAAAAATGGTGCTAAAGAGGTTTTACTAGTAAACACAGCGGTTTGTATACACACCAATAATAGCGATAGATAATAGCCGCGTTTACATCCTAATAATAAATAAAATAATACGGGTAAGGTAAAGGTCCAAATGAACAAACCGCTCCTCATCGCAGCTAGGTAAGTTCCCAAGGTTACTAATAGCATAATACAAAGGCACAATAATAACGGCTGCCAAGTCTGAAATTTTCGTGTCCGAGCATAGTTAAAAGTATAAAAACAATAAATAGCAAAAACCCCTTCTAAAATCCCTAATGAGTAAAAGTCATTAATAAAAAGATTAAAATAGGTAAAAACACTCGCTAAAATTCCGAAACAGAAACAAATCCATTTCAGTAAATTTTCACGTAATACTTGAGCGCTATCTAAGGCTGCGATATCCATTGATTAACTTTAATTCGAACGAAAAAAAGTCAGTCTAACGGTTAATTGAAAGAGTACAAGCTCTATTTGTTTTTGATATATTCATTTTTATAAAAAATTTTTAAAATTAAGATCTTAGTAACTAACAGCCTATTCATCATTAATTAATTGTTCTATATCTTCTAACATATCGGAGAACTCAGCATTAGCATGTTGGCGCTGTTTTGCTGTCAACGTGGCTCTTAAACTCACAAGTAAACGCGCATAGCGCTTTGAATTTTCAGCATCTAAGCGAATTAATTGGTCACTCATAAACACCTCTCGCTCAGTAATGACAGCTGATAATTGGCTAATAAATTGATCGCGGCTAAGTTGGCTATCAAAAAATACCTGTTTGAGTTTATCCAGCCGAGTTTGCTTGTAAGCTTGCCTTAATAAAAATGTTGCTTGAAATTCGCTGTTCGCTTGGGTGATCAAAGACACTTGTTGTTCACTCAGTTTACCAAGCCACTGTTTATAAGTATCTAACTGACGTTCAAGGCGATCTTGCTCACGCTGTGTTGGGGTTTGCTCATTATACTCGTCACTTTCTGTGGTTATATCCTCTGCAATGGCAGCAACAAATTCTTCTCTTTGCTCCGTGGATAAACCAATAGCAAGTTCAATAAGATCGTCTCTTACATACATAACTAACGATTGCCAATGTGTTTTAAAACCTTGAAAATACGTTAATAATGCTTGCTCTGAAGGGTCTTCATCAAGTAGCTTTTGTAATGCCAACAGATCCTGTCGATACAAAGGTAATTGCGTCTTACGATGCCAATCCCGACTTTGCTTAATTAAGTCTTTAGCTTGTTTGCTTTGCTGCTTCGATAAATCAACGTAGTCATCAATCCAAAACGCCGATAACCAGCCTATATTATTGTAGGTAAATGTAGCTGAGCACCCAGTCAGAGCTAATAGCAACACACCAACTACTGCGAACTTATAATTCAAGCACATGTTTTTTATCGACATTTTTTATTTTTCTTACGATTATTTATAGCACTACGTTAATCAACTTAGCGCATTATGTAAATGAGGGAATTAAAATAAAACCGAACAAATAGAAATAATTATCATTTAGCTATTGACGCACACTCAAATACAAGTAATAATCGATCGCATCAACACCAAGCAGCCCAACACGACAGGTTTGCGCTTCTTGTAAGAATTGAACGTACCGACCTCAGTGCCCTAGGGAAGATCGACCAGTAAGGATGCTGGGCCCCTTTAGTACAAAGTTGTTGATGAAGATGGTGACGCTTCGAGCATATTACTTACTCGACCCAAGTAATATAATTAAAAGATCACACTCACTTGCTACATTGCTCATATCGGTGACGGTTGATATGACCCAAAAAGCCCCATCAGGGGCTTTTTTTATTCCTTTAAATTTTCTGTAATATCTGTATCTTATGTCTAAGTTTTATCATTTATAGTGCGAAGCTGGGCAATTGTGGTTGTTGAGACTAAAATTAAACAGTAACACGCTAATTGGAGGTATTGTCATGTGGCAGCCGAAGTTTAAGATATTGTTGATGGTCGGTGCACTTAGCATCTGTGGTGTTGCTCATGCGGGACTTGAAGAAGGGATCCGCGCAGCCAATGAAGGTCAATTTGAAGATGCACTTAGAGAGTTTAACTACCTTGCAGAAAAAGGCTTTGCACCAGGAATTTACGAGCTAGGGCAGCTATATGAAGGTGGCCACGGCGTAACGCGCGACTATCACAAAGCTGCTGAACTTTACCAGCAAGGCGTTAAAAAGAACCACGTCGACTCAATGTTTGCATTAGCTGTACTTTATCAAGAAGGTAAAGGCGTTAAACTTGATAAACAAATGTCAGTTTCACTCTTTAAGCAAGCCGCGGCAAAAAACTTACCTGCTGCTCAGTTTAACTTGGGTGTGATGTACGCCAACGGCGATGGCGTTGCGCAAGATTATAAAGAAGCTATTAAATGGTATGAAAAAGCCGCTGGTAATAATTATACGCTAGCACAGTTTAATATGGCGCTGATGTATTTCGAAGGCCATGGAGTCGAAAAAAACATCGAAAAATCATACATCTGGAACACTGTTGCTGAGTATAATGGTAATTTAGATGCCAGTCACAGTCGCAAGCTAGATGAGCGCAAGCTGATGCCTGCGCAAATTGCAGAAGCCAAAGAAAAAGCTGATGCATTGTATGAAAAAATCCAAGCTGGGCTGTATGCGGGCGAAGATCGGATGTTTTAACTGCCAGTTAAAACGCTATTGGATTGTACTTAACGCCAATTTATGGCCGCAAGTACAACCATTTAAGTATTTTAATCAATATCTTATTTTGCGCCAGCAACAATCCCAATTTAGGATTAAAACCACCCGTTTTCAATGTATTACGTGCATGGCTAAAAGTTAAAAAGCCTTCTATACCGTGATAGTTTCCCATCCCAGAAGGACCTAAGCCACCAAATGGCGCATCATCAGCAGTCACCTGCATTAAGGTGTCATTTATTGCGAAGGTACCACTTTGTGTTTGCTGTTGAATACCTTCATTGATTTGTTTATCTTGCCCCATTATGTACAAAGCTAACGGCTGAGGACGTTGATTTATGTATGCAATCGCCTGAGGTAAAGCTTGATAACTGACAATCGCAAGAATTGGTCCAAACAGTTCTTCTTGCATCAACTTCATATTGTCATTCACATCAGTCACAATGTGCAAACCAAGACGATGCTTATGTTCGTCGCTTTGGTTTTCATCTAACGGCTTAATTATCTGTGCGCCCTGTTGCTGTGCATCTGCCAATAAATCGGTTAAACGCTGAAAATGGTGGTGATTAATAACCGAGGTTAAATTTTTCCCCTCGACACCTAAGTTATAATGTTTTTTATATAAGCTACAGAGACTTCTGACTAACTGATGCTGTAAGTTTTCCGGCACTAAAACATAATCGGGGGCAACACAAATTTGCCCTGCATTGGTCATTTTACCAAATAAAATAGCTTTAGCCGCCTTATCTATATCCGCTTGCGCGGTAATGATAACGGGCGATTTGCCACCTAACTCAAGAGTTACTGGGGTAAGGTTTTTACTCGCAGCGGCCATAACATGGCGCCCTACAGCTGTAGAGCCGGTAAAAAATAAGTGTGCGAATGGCAAACAGCTAAACTGTTGACTTAATTGCGCTTCACCTTCGATCACTGCGCAATGTTCGCTAAGCTCGCCGATAAATAGTTTTTTGATTACTTGATTGGTGTGCGGAGTAAATTCACTGACCTTTAATAATACCCGATTACCTGCGGCAATTGCGGTTATCACCGGCACGATTGATAATTGAATTGGGTAATTCCATGGAGAAATTATTCCCACCACTCCTTTGGGTTGATAGCTCACAGCAACTTTTGATGGCGCTAGGCTCAAACCCGCTTTTCGTGGTGAATTTTTTGCCCATTTAGGTAAATGCTTGATGGTGTGGCTGATCGTTTTGACCGTAGGCAGTATATCACCCAAAATCGTATCAAAAGCAGTGCGAAAGCCAAAGTCTTTCGAGCTTGCAGCTACCAATTCAGCCTCTAATGCCAACAGTTCACGTTTTAAAGATTTTAATAAACGGATCCGCTGTGATAATGCTAAATATGGCTGGGCATCAAAATGCAGCTGCATTTCATCAAATTGCGCTTTTAGCTCAGGGTTACATACAGTGCCAGTGTCAGACAAAAGCATACTCATAAACAAAATAAAGATTTAACCACTATAACTTTGTTTCTTAGCAGGGGCAATATAGAGCGCTATCAACAAACGAATAGCGCTCCGGTTGGGTAACTTTGAATTACTTAAAAATTAAATACCGATGCAGCAAGGGTCATAGTGACAAATGTGATCAGCGCAATTGCAACAATATTTAATGCAAAGCCGGCTTTGATCATATCCCGCATTTGAATTTGCCCAGAGCCAAACACAATGGCATTAGGCGGGGTCGCTACAGGCATCATAAACGCACAACTACAGGCTATAGCCGCAGGAATAACCCAGACCAATGGCGAACCTGTGACTGACTCAGCGACAGGGCCAAGTAGTGGTAAAAATCCAGCTGCGGTTGCTGTATTACTGGTGATCTCAGTTAAGAAAGTGATTAAGGTTGCAATTACTAATACACTCAATACTAATGGAATGGCGCTGACGCCTTCAATCATATGAGCTATGTATTCAGCCAAACCTGATGACTTTATTTGTGCCGCTAGGGTTAAGCCACCACCAAACAACAATAACACTCCCCAAGGAACTCCTGCCGCACTTTGCCAGTCAAGAATACGTTCATCACTGCCTTTATTAGCAGGCAAAACAAATAATAATAATGCTGCAGCAATGGCAATACCGGTATCCGATATTTTTAAACCAGAAAAATCAGCGATCAGAGGTCTAAATATCCAGCACACAGCTGCAAATAAAAACACACATAACACCCCTTTCTCAGCGCGTTGCATGGTGCCAAGACCTTTTAACTGCGAGCTAAATAGTGACTTGGTGTCGACTTTTTGAGATTTTTCATTTGTTTTATCAACTTTATAAGCAAACTTGGTCAGCCACAACCAACAGATGATCAACATAGTCAGTGACAATGGCACACCCACCATCATCCATTGCGCAAAACCAATTTCAATTTTATAACTATCTGATAAATAAGCGGCCATCAATGCATTCGGTGGCGTACCAATTAATGTTGCAATGCCGCCAATGCTGGCACCATAAGCAATAGAAAGTAACAGTGCTTTACCAAAACCATTATTATTTGGATTAGATTTTTGCACTAAATGGGTGATAGACATAGCAATAGGTAACATCATCACTGCTGTTGCAGTATTTGACATCCACATAGATAAGAATGCCGTTACTAACATCATCGCTAATATCTGCAAACTCGGTTTTGAGCCCGCGTAGAGCATAGTACGTAAAGCAATGCGCTTGTGTAAGCCCCAACGTTCCATCGCAATGGAAATTAAAAAGCCACCTAAAAACAAAAATATTAAGGGGTGCGCATACGGTGCAGCGACACTTTTTATCGCAGCAATGTCAGCCAACGGAGAAAATACCAACGGCAATAGCGCCGTAGCTGGGATAGGAACTACTTCACTCACCCACCATGATGCCATCCAAAATGCTAATCCTGAAGTACGAAGAGCAGCGGTACTCATGCCAGCAGGAGGATCGATCAAACACGTAAGTAGCATGACCGCAGGGCCCAATAACAGCAGCAACATCTGTATCATTGGATTTTTTTCAGGTTTATCGTCTAAAGTTTGTGTGCTCATATTCAACCCCTTTAAAATTTATACTTTAAGCCAAGGGCTAAGCTACTATCCGTTTGCTGTTGCAAATCTAAGTCAGTATAGAATAAGTACGCGGTAGTTTGTTTATCAAATAAATAATCCACACCTGCAGTCCACTGGCTGCCCTTAGTACTTTGGCGAATAGTTGAGTCATCACTGGCAAATTGTAGTTTTGGCTGCCATTTGTCAATGGTATAACTGGCACTCAACACATAGCCGTTTCCTGATTTAGTACCATCTACTGACTCACTGTGCTGGTAAATAGCACCTAGTTGTAAATCATTTTTCTGCCACGCGCCAACGATGCGACTGGCGTTGATATTATTGAGTGAATCAATATGGCTGATCGCCACATAATAATTTTTATTTTTTAAACCACGGTCACCATAAATTAACGTAGCGGCATAGCCGGCTTCATTATTGGCACTGTCATCCTTCAAAGCATAGGTAAGTGATAGCTGAGCACCCGCATATGATTTTGAACTATACGTTATGGTATCACCAAGGCGATCTTGACCCGGTAGTAATTGAGCAATATCGGCTTGAGTTTCATTGAAGTTATCAACTTTACCTTCTGAATACTTAAAGCGTGTATCGTTTCGACCAACTACAACTTCACCAAAATTTCCCGCTAAACCTAAATATGTATTACGGGCACTAAATGGCTCATCTGTATCATCGTGCTCAAAGCCCTTTACTTGCACTTCGTATTTAAATACCGCTTTTAACGAGTCAGTGAGTACATGTTGCCCTTTCACACCAATGCGTGAAAAAGGCGCATCGATTTGCGTTCCTTTTTTAGCATAGCGCATTACACCGTTGTCAGTATTAGCAATTTGCACTTCTGCTTTACCATAAATGTCATACTCTGCGGCATGAACACTTTGTCCAAAGCAAGCTGCTGCAAAACTCGTTGCTACAAAAACAGGGGTTAGCTTTTTGTCTATTATTATCATTGTGTGCCCTTATTGTTAGGATCATTTGTTGTTCCCGCTAATAAAGGCAAGTTTACTGCCAACTGCTTATAAAAAAGTAAAATTTAATATATTCAAATAGTTAAGTTTAAAATTAAATTATACTTACAATAAAGTGTGCGGGATCCCACACACTATCAAAACGTCTGTGTCACTGTTTCCACCCATCAAATTAAGCTGAGCAGGTAAATCACTTAAGCAAAGCTCTGGTTAATCAATAAACATGTCACGATTGAGGCCATATTTACTCATTTTGTCATACAAGGTTTTACGGGCAATCTGTAAGGTATTCATAGTTTCTTTAATACTACCTTGGTGGCGCTCAAGGGCTTCTTCGATTAAAGATTGCTCATAAAAGCACACTTTTTCCGCCAAACTCAGATCGGGCGATAACTCACTGCCATTATTATTTTCGGTATTGGCGAACGCTAATTCAGCACCCAGCAGCACCGCTCGTTCAGCTTGGTTTCTAAGCTCTCTGACATTACCTGGCCACTGGTAACTAAGTAAACGCTGTAATATATCGCTACTTAGAGGAGCCGGAGGTTTATGAAAACGAGTCGCGGCAATAGAGCTAAAATGTTTGAATAATAAAGGAATATCAGCTTTCCTATCACGCAATGCCGGAATACTTACCCTCACTAAATTGAGTCGATAATATAAGTCAGCTCTGAAGTCCCCTTTTTCGACCAAGGATAATAAATCAACTTTGGTTGCCGCAACGATACGTATGTCTAAGTCAACGGCGGTATTAGCGCCGACGGGGGTCACTTTTCGCTCTTCTAAAACGCGAAGTAACTTTACTTGTAATGATGCCGGTGTGCTTTCTATCTCATCTAAAAACACCGTACCACCTTGAGCAAACTCAAACTTACCTTGGCGACTGTGTGTTGCCCCTGTAAACGCGCCACTGGCCGCACCAAATAGTTCACTTTCAATCAGTTGCTCTGGTATGGCACCACAGTTAATTGCCACAAAATTACAGTTTGAACGGCTGCTTTGGTCGTGTAAAAAGCGTGCAACTAACTCTTTACCGGTGCCAGTTTCACCTTCAATCATTACATCTGCGGGAGTGTCGATCACCGCATTGAGCAAGTGCATCATTTGCTGCATTTGCACGGTTTCCCCTAAGATCCGTACACCTGGGGCTGACGTTTTTTCTACCGCTAGTTTTAAAGCACGATTTTCCATTACCAAGGCACGCTTATCACACGCTCTGGCAATACAATCTAATAACTGCTCTGTAAGGGGTTTTTCAAATAAGTCGTAAGCCCCTAATTGCATGGCTTTAACGGCCACCGATACATCAGCAAATCCAGTCAGAAAGATCACCGGTAATTCGCTATCAAATGCTTGAACTTGTTCTAAAAAAGCCAGTCCATCCATTTTCGGCATATTAATATCACTGAGCACCACCCCGTTAAAACGACGATTAAGTTTTGATAAAGCACTCATTGGATCGCTAAAACACTGTACTTGATAGCCTTCGAGTGTCAGCAATTGGTCAAGTGAATCGCGGATCATCGCTTCGTCATCAATAACAATGACCTGTTTACAATCAGTTGCTAACGTATTCATAACGCTCCTTTAGTACTTGCTAAGGTAATAATGAATTGAGCACCACCGCCAGGGCGATTATGCGCACTTAAACAGCCATTAAATGAATTAATAATTTGCTTAGAAATAGATAGCCCTAAGCCAAGGCCATTAGTCGATTTAGTGCTATAAAAAGGCTCAAAAATAGTCCCAAGCGCATGTAACTCGATACCAGGCCCAGTATCCAAAATAGACAGCTTAACGCGGTCGTCAAACTGCTCTATCTCAAAACTCAGCTCTCGCACAGTACTGTCAGCCATTGCTTGGCTGGCATTGGTGATCACATTCACTAATACTTGCTCAAATTTAATGCCATCAACCCATACTTTTACAGTGTCAGCGATATCAGCGGTGTTAACGTTGACATCATCCTGCTTTAATTGCGCGGAGGCGATCACCATGGCATTTTTAAGTAACTGGTTTAAGCTTTGCTCTCTTAACTGTGTTTGTGCCGGTTTACTAAAGTGCTTTAATTGTCCAACAATTTTATGTACTCGTTCGATCAACGATTGCACAATAACAATATTTTCAGCTGCCTTTGCAATATCACCTTTGGCAATCAAGCGTTTAGCACTAACCAAATACGTACTCATTGCACTCAAGGGTTGGTTAATCTCATGATTAATACCCGCGCTGAGTTGACCTATGGTGGCCAATTTGGCTGTTTGCACCAGCGCTGTTTGTGCTTTTTCGAGTGCATGGGTGCGCTCTATAACTTCTTGCTCAAGGCTATGACGAGAAAAAAGTAATTTTTTATAGCCGGCAAAACGTGCCATTAAACTGTAAAAAAGCATTAACCCCCCAGCATAAATCACACTCAACCAAAACAATCGCCCTAGTTGATTAATATTCACCGACGATATATCAACAAGCACAGTTATTTTTGCATTAAGTCGCTCAATCGGCGCACTTGCAGGCATATATTTACTGCGTTTATTCGCATCATTAACGTATAACAGGGGCATCCCTTGGCTAATAATGTGCTCAGCAGTGATAACTTTTGGTACATACTCTAGGTAGCGTCGGCTTGTCGTAAAGTGTTGATAGTCTGCTGCTGTGAGGCTATGCAACGAATTGAGTCGCCATGAGGGGCTATCGGACATAGCAATAATATTATCGTCTAAGCTTAAATAAAAATGGCTAGCGTGGGACGCATTCAGTAATTGTCGATCAGTTTCAAACTTAGATACATTCACTTTTAAGGTGACCACACCTATTACTTGGCCATCGCGATAAATCGGTTCAGAAAAATAAATACCCCGTTCTTTAGATCGTAAACCAAGAGCAAAATAGGCAATTTTGTTACCCGCCAATGCCTGAGAAAAATACGGACGAAATGCAAAGTTATTACCGATATAACTGTAATCAAGTTGCCAATTGCTCGATGCAATAACATCCCCTTCACGATTAAGGACATAGACGTCTGATGCACCACTGGCTTGTTGGATATCAGCCAAGTAATTATTAATAGGCTGCACGGGCTGATCAGTATCACTGAGAAATGCAGTGAGTAACTGGTTATCAGTAACTAAATGAGGAATAGTTGCAAAACGAGAGAGTTCGGTATCAAGATAATTACGCAATTGACCCACTTGGAGTTCAGCTTGCTGCTTTGCTTGACTTAAATCATAGTGTCGGCCAAATAGAAAACTAAGCAACAATACACTAATTAAAATGGCAACAGCGATTAATATTTTTCGGGGAAAACGCAGCATGTTCAACCAAAGGGCACACCTGAGCGTCCCTAAAACTTAAAATTTGATTTGATAGTGTAACGAGTATTCACTGCCGACACCAGCAACAGCACCATCTGTGACTCTTGGATCGTACACTCGGTAGTGCTTATCTAAGATATTATGGGCTTTAACACTAATTTCACTGCGTGCAGAAAATTGCCAACTCACAGCCCCGCCGAGCAAAAAGTAAGCCGGTTGAGTAAAGTCGCTTGTCATTGTCGGGCCACTGACAGCATCGCGCCAAACACTATTGAGGCTCAGCACCCATTGCTGATAATGATAATTAGCAATCACACTAGCAAAGCGCTTAAACGTTGGCTTAATTGGCGTATCAAAATACTCGCTGTAGGTCGCTTCCACTGATAAATCACTAGTAATGTGGATCATGCTATCTAATTCAACACCACGATTAATGTCATCTAATTGATTTTCAAAGGTAAACTGATTATTGGCAGCTGAATTTGGCACTAGATTAATAAAATCAACAAGTTGATTATAAAAAAGCACCGAATTAATATGCCAATCTTGTCCCTCGTAGCGCCAAACAAGCTCTGTGGTTTTAACATATTCAGACTTTAAGTTTGGATTGCCCTTAGTCACATCATCATCTGAATACAATTCATTCGTCACAGGAGTGCGAAACGATTCACCGTATTGTAATTTAAAAGTATGCGCGCGAGTTGGTGAGTAGATTGCGGAAATGCGCGGCGATAATTTACTGTCTATCGCTTTAACATCATCATAACGTGCTCCTAAAAATAAGGTCAATTGCTCAGCAAAAGGCACTTTGATTTGCCCATAAATACTTCGGGTTTCAAAGGTAGATTGCAAACTCTGAAATGGAGCATAATTACTGATTGTAACAATCCCCCCTTGATAAAACGGATCTTCAACAATAATTTCACCGCTGTTTATATCAAAATAATTAACACGTAAGTCCGCTTTATGTTGCTCTGCGCGGCTATATTGCAAGCCTGAATTGATTGACCAACCATTATTAAATTGCTGACTGGCCTCTACACTGACTGTTAAATCCGTTGTATGCCAATCAGGACCAACAAAAAAATCATAACTAGCGTTAGGTAAAGTTGCTGCAGGTGCGATTAATCCAGCACTTTGTATTTGATGATGTGCATACGCTATTTTTGTAGTCAAAGTACGTGTATCAGTTTCAAGCCAATCATAACCTACAGATAGGAAAGTATTCTCACTACGATGTTGATTACTGTCAGAATAACCACCAAGATTTAAAAACTCATTCAGTTCAACTTGGTTAAAACGCGCTCTCACAGCCAGTTTATTGATATCGACACCCGCTTCAAAGTAAATTAATTGCAGCGGATCATTAACCCCTTGTGGATAACGCTCACCACTTTTTTGGTTATACGCGCCATTAGCAAACAGATGTGTTTGCTGATTAACTTGATGACTAACCGAGAATGCAGCGCTGGTTTGACCTACATTACCCACAGCCAGCGACATTTCATTATTTTGGCTTTTAGTCACTATATTCATCACCCCTAAGAATGCATTACTGCCATATAAAGCAGAGCCAGGGCCACGTATAAATTCAACTTTATCAATAACTTCTACAGGTATATAAGGCATATAAACTGACGCTTTGCCAAATGATGACTCATTTAAACGTTCACCATTGATCATCACTAAGATATTGCCGCTATCAAGGTAAACACCTCTTGCGTGATCTTTTGGTACAGCGCCTACCCAATCACCACGAGTAGATTGCATACCAGGAACAAAATTCATCAATTCAAACGCATTATTCACCCCAAGTAAGGCTATTTTTTTGCGATTAAAAACAGTGATAGTTGAGGGGGCAGAAGCGAGAGTTTCTAAGGTTTTTGAGGCAATATCGACATGAACGTCAAGCAAATCTTCAAAGCTAAGCGCAAATAAATCATCAGCGTCGCTCGCCAGTAAGGGGGCTGTGTTAACACATAAAAAAAGACATGCTGTTAGCTTTAAAATCATTACGCCGCTTTACACCTATATTTTTCATTGGAGTTAGCACATCATAAGTAACGTGCTATTTACAATATTAATACAAATACGCGACGGCGTGAGAGTTTTTCTCTATTAATTTATAAATTTAGGCTACAGCTGAAATCTGCTTAGCTTTTAGGTATTTATATAAACCAATTAATGAGGCTGCGATCCAAAATATTTCAATCACAAAACTTGCTAAATTAAAGTTATAACAAAGACTTATAAGCAACAAAATAGCGCCAGATAAATTCATCATGTTATATAAAAGCCCTGTTGGCGTGGCTTTACCCAGTTGTAGCATAAAAAACGCGCCAACCACTAAAAACGTACCTGTCATACCAACAATATCAAATAAAAGTGCAATCACGGGTGTCCCCTATCCTTTTTAATCATACCCAACAAACTGGCCCATTCCATGGGGAGGGTTGTTTTCAATCATTGAAACAGCAAACCGGGTAAGTTTAGCAGCCTCGCCAAAAGCGCACAGGATAAATGTCCGTATTTGAACTGAATAACCCCATATTTATCAGAGACTCTTGAACTTTAATTCAAATAATTGTGCTATTCATAACGAATCGACTCTAGCAAACGCTCTATTATAGGTAAGCAGTGTGTTTTATCTTTTTCCATAAAGGTAAACGTTAAAACCATAAAATATTTGTCAAATTTTAAAGCGTATACCATGTAAGAAGTGACTTCAGTTTCGCCTTTCCAAACGCCTTGCATCAATTGTTCTTTAACAGTGCCAATGGGGAGGTTTCGTTCATTTTCAACTCCAACCCGTTTATACCATGGCATATGCTTCATACCTCCCTGACGCAAATGAGTCTAATGTATTTTCGTCACTTAGATACACAGTACCGGCACACTCCAAACCTTCATCATGGGTGATTAATGATAAACGTTGTTCACTCTCATTTAGCCAAGCACCATCAAGCGATAGACTTAGTCGAGTTAAGCCAGGGTAAGTGATTGTATTTAATGCCTGCTCTTTTTGTTGAAGCTCTTTTTTAACGCCCTTTTCTTTCGGTAACTGTTCTGGTAGATCAAAAAAACCATAAGGAAAATATTTACCAAAATGAGTGTTTTTTAGGCTTATACCACGCATTTTTGCGACAGCAGCGGCTTCTACTGCCCAGTACCCAAAATAACCTATATGATAATCATCATTGTGGCTATTGTACCAATGTAAGCCTTTATAACGAATGTACCATTTTTTAGAATACTTTTTCAGTTCTTCTAAAAATTCACAATCGTCACTAATATTTGAGATAGTCAAAATTTGACCGATTTTTTTAAGGCGAACATCTTGACCTAGCTGTACATTGTTTGAACGATAACTCAACAGTTTTGCCAATATATAGCCATTACTGCCGCTACTTTGCCATTTTTCAGCCAATAATGCCCACGCTTTATCACTAACATCAACCAAAATAGCCAATGAAATAAGTTTGACTAATGTATATACACTATGTGGATAGCTACTCCACTCATTGTCTGTTTTAAGATAGTAAGTGATAGTCCGCTCGACTGTTTCTCTTATTGTGTCAATACTATGACCGAGTGAAAACTGACAGATTGATAATTCTATCCCAACGTTTATTAAACTATCTGATATTCTTTCCAATTGTTCATATTCAAGCTTTTGCGATCCAAGCATTTTCGATTCAATAACATTTTCACCATGCGCTAACATGCCCATTCTATTCGCATAGAATTGTTTTAATTTTCCTTCACGATTTGGGTAATCCCGCATTACATTAGCCACCATTAATTTGAGTCACTCTGGCAGCCTTACCACGAGGTATTTTTGGTATGCCACCACTAACATGAACAATTTTTGAATAAGTAATTGTTCCATTATCAGTTGTCCTAGCCAACACAGGATATAGTTGGATTTCATTGTTTTTCGGGGGATTACTATTTTTTTAAAGTGTTTATGTAAATACGTTAGGTTAATCACAAAAACTTATTCTTAAGTTGAATGTCTAAATCTCTGAGATAATCTAATCCAAAGTTGTCCTTAGAAAAATTAGTAACGAGCTTATTTGGAAGAGTTTTATCAACACCATCATAACAACTTGCTATTCCGCAGCAAATTGACGCGACACTGTCTGTGTCTCCTCCAAAATCAACAGCTGACTTTATCAAAGCTTCATAGCTAAAATGCTGCATTAGGTTAGACATTACTGCGGCCAAAGTATCTTCTGACACTGCACGAACTCTTCCTTGCCAATTAGCATTAAACTTGTAACCTCGAGATGCAAGATACTCCGGCAATGTTTTAAGAGTCGCTTTGCTGTACAAGCCTGCATGTGCAGCAAGAGCAATGCAAACAGCAGCATCGACTGCAATTTGATGGTCATGAGTAACACGTGCTTGTATTGTGGCGTTGCGTATTACTACATCTTCATCTTTAAAAAAACCAATTGGTACAGCTCGCATCATTGCCCCATTGCCAAAGCTATCCGTTTTAACTAACCTTGCAAAATGGTCTGCATTTCTCGCCTCAGAAAATGCCGTTTGTAGTCGCTTTGCGTAGCCATGCACAGGATCACGTATATAGCATTGAAAAAATGCCTCGGCTATATGGGCTTCAGTCCAGTCAACGTCGTTTAGCATTAACTCAGACAGCGCTAATGACATTTGAGTGTCATCAGTATAACACCCAGCAATGTTAGACAATTGATGCGCACGAAAGGTCTCGAGGTTATTTTCGGCTGATATAATTTCCTGATCTACAAACTCAAAACCCGCACCATATGCATCGGCAATTGCTATTTCTACCAACATAATATTTAACTCATTCTAAATTCGGAAAAAGTGATTATATAATACCCTTTTGGTTGAAAGTAAAAGGAATACTGTTATCCAATCACTTGTTTCTATAAAACTACTTGTTAATGTTTTTAAACATGGCATTAAAAACTTGCTCTGCTGATTGGTTATCTTCACGATGTATGTCATTTGCCGCAATCTTCTTTAAAATTGATATAAAGTCTTCATCAACTCTTAGCTTATTGTACATATCTTGGCTTAAAAACGCATACATAATACCATAGCCGCTTTCACCTACACTTCTGTTATATCGACGAAAACTTCTGGTAAGTATCCCTGTCTTCGTTTCAAAATTTGCAGCAAAATAACGCTCAAAAAAAAGTTTTGAATTAAGCGCCTCATCGATACCAGTTTGTAATAATTCTTTTGCCCTTTTTTGTACTAATTCATATGAAGTATCAAAATTAAAATTGAAGTGATAACCGGGCAGAAGAAACGTGCCTATTTTATCACCTTTTACATCTTTAAGTGCGTATTTTAAAAATTCACAGCCTGTTTCTTTATCAATACTAACTGTCGCTTCTACCACACACCCACAATCAAGCTCATACTTATAAATTTTATTCTTAAGTGAAAGTATTCGCTGTTCAATTGAGACACGTTTTCCGGTAGCACTATCAAAAACATAGAAATTTTTACTTGATGAACCATCTTCGAAATTAACACTTTCTTCCACTACAAAATGAGAGTCATTTTCAATGTAATATACATTAGTTATTTCACCGTACTCTAAGTCAGACCGAAAATCGGCCCGACTTAGAGGGTGAATCAAACTCTGAATATTTGAGTTACCTGTTACCATATCAATCTACCTGTTTCATATATAGCACTATCGGGGTCAGACCTCAGGGAAAGAGCATGAAAAAAGTCTATGATTTCAATACCTTTTCAAGGTAATCTGTACTGCGCATAGCTTTTTTCTGTTTTGCGGGCATGCCTTTATTAAAGCTTGTTTCTGCTTTTAGCTGATTAAATGCGATGTGTCTCAGCCCCG